>NZ_JBEXVF010000019.1:0-141025 GCF_040629235.1 Amycolatopsis sp. NPDC005961
AGCTGACGCCGTCGAGCTGGGACAGCATGAGCGCGCCGTAGACGGCGGCGCCGATGGTGCCGGCGGCCGCCGCGACCAGCATCGCGCGCATCTTGGAGTAGGAGGCGAGCGCGAAGCAGGCGGACGCGCCGGCCCCACCGAGCACGACGAGCGGCAGCTGCTGCGGCGTCGACCCGCTGACCTCGGGCAGCGGCGTCCGCGGCAGGCCGAGCATGACGGCGATCCGCAGGGCGAGCACGACCCCGGCGATCAGGCCGGCGGACATCAGCGCGGTCTCCATGGTGCGGCCGGCGGCGGTGACGTTGTAGCCGGTGATGGCGTCTTGGACGGCGGAGACGGTGGAGAGCCCGGAGAGCAGCACGGTGACCGCGGCGGCGACGACGAGCGTCGGTTTGTCGGTGGTCAGGAGGTTGCTGCTGACGATGGCCATCGCCGAGAGGGTCGCGACCAGCCCGCCGATGACCTGCTGGAAGAAGAAGGGCAGCCCGTAGCGGTTGACGAGCCGCCCGATCCGGTCGATGACACCGCTGATGACGAACGCGACGAGCGCGATGTCGATGCCGCCCCCGAGCAGGATGGTGATGAAGGCGGCGACCCCGCCCCACGACAGCGTCGCGACCCAGCGCGGGTAGGGGTGCGTCGCCGAGGTGATCCGCTCCAGCTCGGTCTGCGCCTGCTCGGCCCCGACGTTCCCCCGGACGATCTGCCGGATGAGCTTCTCGGTCTCGGTGAGCCGGGTGTAGTCGAGACTCCGGCTCCGCACGACCCGCAGCGCGGTGACGGGCGAGAGGTCGGTGCCCCGGTGACAGGTGACGGTGATCGAGGTGAAGATGACGTCCACCTCGCAGTGCGGCAACCCGAGAGCGGCGGCGATGGCGATGATCGTCGCGGTGACGTCCGAGGCGCCGGCGCCGCTGGACATCTGGACCTCACCGATGCGCAGGGAGAGGTCGAGGACGAAGTTGACGGTGGCCTCATCGGGCAGCTGAGGCCCCATGGCCTCATCGGCGTCAACGGCGGGGAACTCCCCGGTGGGAGCCTCGAGAACGTGCCAGGGGCGGCGCTTGAGGAGGTTGGGGCGGTGGGTTTTCGCTTGTTGCGGCGGACCTTCGAGGAGGGGCCATCTGGTCACGGTGCCCCCGTTGGTGCGCTCGTTGATCTTCAAGATCCACCTCCTCGCTCTACGTGTCTCTCCGGGACCATCGACGACAGTGTGTCGTTCGTTGCAGTGGCGTGCACCACGTGGCTCCATAGTGGCCTGGAGCTGGGGATCATGCCTCTCGAGAGGATCTTGTGGACAGCCCGATACACTGGTGCTGGCGCTTGGGCGTCAGGCCGCTATAGCTCAGCTGGTAGAGCATCTGTCTTGTAAACAGAAGGTCAGGGGTTCGAGCCCCCTTGGCGGCTCCGAAAGGCACTACGCGCGCTTACGCGATCGTCGCGTTCGGTGCCGCTGCTACAAGCCGTTGCGGCAGACGAGTGCCGCGACCCGGTCGGCTTCGATCTGCCAGCGCCGCGTCCGGTGCCGCAGCGTCACGATGACGAGGGCGACACTGCTCAGCACACTCGCCGTGGCGACGTCGGCGACGTCCCCTTGCAGACCGCCGGTGACCGCCCAGACCAAGCCGATCGCCGCGGCCGCCGTGCTGAGCACGAACGCGTTGGTCGGCGCGCGCCACGTCCACGTCTCGCCTGCCTCGATCTCCTTCCGGAGCGATCGGGCCGCCGACTGAACGGCGTTGCCACCCGCGCCGAGCTCGATGATCCGGTCGGCCGCGGCCGCGCAGAACTCCCGCTGCCCCCGCGTGGTCATGACCGGACGGCGATCGCGGGTCAGGCTCCGTACCCGCACGGTCGATTCCGCCAGCGCGCGTGCGAGCCGATCGCGGATTTCCTCATCGCCAGGATCTGCGGTCATCGCGTCTTCCAGACGTTTCAAGTCGACGAAAAGATCTTTCAGGGAACTGTTCACGGGAGGATTCTCCAATGTGTTCACATCGGGTCGGGGGCACCATGCTACGGTCTGCGCCCTCGGCTACGCGGCCAGATCACAGTTTTGGGGAGGATCTTGGAAATGTCCGCGAGCAACACCCGGTTCGCAGCTGTTCTCGGCGCGGCGAACTTCCTTGTTTGTGCGGCGGTCGGAACGGTACTGCTGCTGGTGAACGGAAGCGAAGGGCAAACCGTCCAGTCGGTTTCGGCAACGGACTCGGTTTCGCCCGGAACCACCACGAGCTACGAATCTTCGACCCCGGCCGCCGGGGTTTACCCGAGCACGCCGGCGGCGGTCGGTGAGAGCTACGAAACCGTCACCGCACCCGCGGGGTTCAGCACCGTCGTCCCGCGAGGCTGGCTGAGCGAACCGAAGAACCCGGGCTCCTTCCAGGCCAATGATCCGGTCGACGAATCGCACTACGTCCGCTATGGCGCAAGCGAAGCGAACGGTGATCTCGTCAAAACGCACGTGGACGCGGAGAAGAGCGCGGCGACTCGGCTCACCGGCCTGCACCGCGTCCGGATGGACCGGACCGATGTGCGCGGCAGCGAAGCCGTCGACTGGGAGTTCACCTGGGAGTCGTCGACGGAGGGAACGCGGCACGTGCGCGCGATCTATTGGCGCACCGGAGGAACGGAGTACTTCGTGTACGTTTCCGCCCTGGACTCGGCGTGGGGGCCGATGCCGGAGCTGCTGACCACGATGGTCGACCGGAGCCGCCCGTGACCATCCACGAGCCGTCGACCGACTGGACACGCTTCGCCGCGGCCGAGCACACCCAAGCCGAACTGCCACCGCTCGACGAAAACACCCGCTACCTCGCCGCGGCGGCCCACCTGGACCGCCGTTATGCCGACGACGTCGTTCGCGAACTGCTGGTCGAAGACACCCGCCAGGTGCCGTTGACGCCCGGTCTGGACACCGCCACGGTGCTGACCGAAGTCGTCGCGGCGCGGACCCGGCGCAAGTTCCGCGACGGTGCTCTCGGGCTGCTGACGATCGCCTTCGTGACGACCAGCTTGGGAGGCCCAGGCCTGGCCGCGTGGCTGAGCTGGGCCGCGTTGCTGTCGATCAAGCCGATCTGGAAATCGGCCCGGTGGGGCCGGCCCGGCTCGGGACTGGTCGTCTTCGGGAAGTTCTTCGCCGTGTTCTGGCTGCTCACGGTGGCCGCCCTGCTCCCCGTGATCGGTGAACTGGAGTCCACGCTGCAGAGTTCTTCGAGCCGGTACGCCCGCGGTAGCTCGGAGACCAATCCGCTCGATTTCGCCAACCTGCTTCCCGGCTGGTTCGGACTGGACGCGGACGTGATCTCCGGCTCCTCGGCATTGCTGATGCTGGTCATCCTGGTCGCGGACCGCGTCATCGTCTGGCGGACGGTCAGGCGGTACTTCGGCCGCCGTGCCCGGGTGCCGGGCGCGGTGGAACGCCCGTCATCCGATCGCCTCTCGCTCCTCTGCAGCCCGCCCCGGCTCCGCCGGGCACTCGATCGCCACCGCGCCGGCCGAGTCGCCGAGTCGCCCGACGCCCGGGTACCGCTGGTCGTCTACCGGGGGCGCAACCCGTTCGTCGGCGCCGGGACCAGTGTCACTCCGTGGTCACTGGCGTTGCCGTTGGAGCGGCTGGGTGACGTCGCCTCGCCGGCCGAAGAGCCGCTCACCACCGCGCGGTTCTACCAAGAAGTCGGGAAAGCGGTCGAGGAACTGCAGCGGCACGCGGCTCTCTCACCGGACGAACGCCTCCGGGACCTGCGGGTCGAAGGCATGGTGTTCAGTCCGGCCGAGGGCCTGATCGACCACGTGCACGAACCGGTCACGAAGCCCTACCTCGGCAGCGTTTCCCAGCCGCCCGCGCACTACCTGCCGACGGAGGAGGCGGAGCGGATCTACCACCGCCCGAGGGAGTGGGCGCGGTACTACCTCTGCTTCCAGGTCGAGACGTGGAACCGTGAACTCGTCCTCTCCGCGTTCCTGCACGCGGCCGTCGAGGAGAGCACCCTGTACATCGAGTGGACGCCGTGCGTGCTCCTGCCGATCCGGCAGGAGTTCCGCGCCGGGGACACGATGACCGCGGACTGGTGGCGGCCGGTCTGGCAAGGCGTCCTCCGGTGGCTGAAGCTCCCGGTCACCGGCCCGGGCCGCTTCTGGGCCGCTCTCAAGGTGATCCGGCCGCTACCGCACGACGGGCACACGCTCAACGCCGATCGCTACGGCTCGGCGCGCACGTTGCGGGAACTCGGCGCCGCCGAGGCCGCCCGCGACTACTTCCAGGTCGTCGACGCCGAGCGGTACACGAAGCTGCTGGAAAGCCGGCTGGTGCCGGCGATCAGCAAGGTGCTCAGTGATTCCGGGTATTCGCCGGCGTCGTTCGAGCGCCGGGTCGCCGCTGTCACGACGAACAACGTGACCATCCACGGCAGCAACACCGGTCCGATGGTCTTCGGCGGCGTGGTCGAAGGCGATGTTTCCGGCGGAACTTCCGTGCCGGCACCCCGGATTTGAGGTCTTCCATGCCCGAGCAGAACTCCTTCACCAACGCCGGGACGAACACCGGGCCGGTGATCTTCGGAGGCACCATCCACGGTTCCGTGCGCGGGGGTAATGTCCAGCGGGAAGTCGCCGTACGCGAGGTGGCCGAGGAATCGCGGCCGCCACGGTCCGTGTCCTCGGGTTCGATCGCGGTGACGCCGGGCGTGGGGAAGCCGCCCAGGGTTTTCATCACCTATTCCCACGACGACGAACGGCACCGTGTCCTCGTTCGTGAGTTCGCGACGTTCTTGCGCGCCGACGTGGGAATCGACGTCCGGCTCGACCAATGGGCCGACGACGGTCGCCGGGACTGGTCGCTCTGGGCGATCGATCAGCTCGCCGAAGCGGATTTCGTGCTCGTGATCGCGTCCCCGGACTACAAGCGACGGGCGGAGGGCACCGAGGAACCGCACCTGGGGCGCGGTGCTCAGTTCGAGGCCGCGATGATCCGGGACAACATCACCCAGGACCTGCCCCGCGCCACCCGGCGGATCCTGCCCGTCGTGCTGCCGGGCCGACGGGTCGACGAGATCCCGTCGTTCCTCAACGCGCATTCCACCACGCACTACGAGATCAAGGAGTTCACGCCGGACGGCGTCGCGGAACTGCTGGTCGCGATCACCGGCGTGGCTCGCTTTTCGCTGCCCGATATCGGCACCTTCGCGGGCGCGCCGCCCGAAGCGACCGGGCGAAGCGGGTCTTGCTGACTTCCGTCGGTACCCGGGTTCGAGGCGCGGCGCTTGTCCCCCTCGCGAGCTACATCCGACTGTCCTCTCCGCGGTGACGTTTCCCGGGGCCGAAATCCCTAGCGTTTCCCTCGACCGCAGCACTTCCGCCGCGGGAATGCGAAGGAGTCGTCGTGCGACTGTTGTTGCAGCTCGTGACCGTGGCCGCCGTGGCCATGGCCGGTAGCCTGGCCGTCAGTGCCGTGCAGTGGAACACCCTGCTCACCCTCGTCCTCGGGCTCGGCACCGCCGTCCTCGCCGTGGTCGCCTACCGGTGGATCGTGCGGAAGACCGAGGACCGCGTTCCGGTCGAGATCGCGAAGAACCGCGCCGCGCTGGGGCGGGGCCTCGTGCTCGGGACCGGGTTGTTCGGGCTCGTCATCGCGGCCATCGCCCTGAGTGGTGGCTACGAGGTGCTCGGCTGGGGCTCGCTCGCCGGTGCCCTCGCGTTGTTCGGGTTCAGCGCCGCGGCCGCCGTCACCGAAGAGCTGCTCTTCCGCGGCATCCTCTTCCGGTTTGTCGAGGGACGCATCGGTACCTGGGCCGCGCTGACGCTGACCGGGCTGCTCTTCGGCCTTTCGCACCTCTTCAACGCCCACGCCACCCTCTGGGGTGCCATCGCCATCGCCGTCGAAGCCGGGGGCATGCTCGCCGCCGCCTACGCCGCCACCCGGAACCTCTGGGTGCCGATCGGGCTGCACTTCGCGTGGAACTTCGCCGAGGGCGGCCTCTTCGGCACCCAGGTCTCCGGCACCGACGCTCCGAAGGGCCTGCTGGACGGCGTCATGTCCGGTCCCACCGCGATCAGCGGGGGCGAGTTCGGGCCGGAGGGGAGCGTCTATGCGGTGCTGGCCGGGATCGTCGTCACGACCGTGTTCATGGTGCTCGCCCGCCGGCGCGGGAACATCGTTCCGCTTCGGCGTCGCGACGCCGCTACGCTCGTCCCGTGATCGACCACTGGCGGCGGCTCGACGTCACGGTCCGGGACCTCGCGCTGGGGCTGCTCCTCGCCGGCCTGGCACTGGTCCCCGCGCTGGGCGGGCACGGGACCCAGGTCGGGGACCTGCCGACGCGGCCCATGGACGCACTGGGCTTCGTGGTCATCGCCGTCGAATGCCTGCCGCTGGCCATACGGCGGCGGTGGCCGGCCGCGTGCCTCGCGCTCGTGTCGCTCGGCTTCGCCGTCGACCAGCTTTGGGGCTACCACACGGTTTCCGGCACCGCGTTGCCGATCGCGCTGCTGAGCGCGGCGGCCCACCTCGGGCGCTTCCGGTGGACGACGGTGGCCGTCGCGTCCGCGGCGTACGTCCCGCTGGCCTTCGCGCTCGCCCGGCGCGGATCGACCGAGGGCGTGACCGGCTTCGTCACGTTCTACCTGGCGCTGGCCCTCGCGTGGGGCATCGGCGCCTGGCTGCGGCAGACCCGCGCCGCCGAGGCGGAGCACCGCCGCTTCGTCGCCGAGAGCACCCGCACCGCCGAACGGACGCGCATCGCCCGCGAACTGCACGACGTCGTCACCCACCACGTGACGGCGATGGTCGTGCAGACCGAGGCGGCGCGCTACCTGACCGCCGCGCCGGAGCGGCTCGACCAGGCGCTGACCGCGGTCACCGACACCGGCCGGCTGGCCATCGCGGACCTGCGGCAGCTGCTCGACCTGCTCAACCCCGACCACGGCGCCGAACGGCTTCCCGTCGGGTCCCTGCGGACCCTGGTGGAGCAGACGCGGCGCTCCGGCCAGCCGATCGAGTTCACCGAGGCCGGTACGCCGGTCGCCGACGACGTCGTCTACCGCGTCGTGCAGGAGGCGCTGACGAACGCGCTCAAGCACGCGCACGGCCGCCACACCGAGGTCCGGGTGCGCCGCAGTGATGTGGACACCTTCGTCGAGGTGGCCACCGACGGCCCGAAACTGTCGGTGCCCGCCGGTAGCGTGGAAAACGGGGGCGCCCCCGGCGGCCCGGTGTCGCTGCGGGGGAGCGGGCGCGGCTTGGCCGGGCTCCGCGAACGCGTCAGCGCGCTCGGCGGCGAGTTCACCGCGGGCGATCGTGACGGCGGCGGGTTCGTCGTCCGGGCCCGGATTCCTGCGGAAAGGTCGTCGTGATCAAGGTTCTCGTCTGCGACGACCAAGCGCTGATCCGCACCGGGTTCGCGACGATCATCGACGCCCAGCCCGACCTCGAGGTCGTCGCCGAGTGCGCGGACGGGCGCGCGGCGGTCGACCTCGCCGGGTCGCTGCGGCCCGACGTCGTGGTGATGGACGTCCGGATGCCGGTGCTGGACGGCATCGAGGCGACGCGTCTGCTCGCCGGCGCCGGCGTAGCGCAGCCGGTCAAGGTGCTGGTGGTGACGACGTTCAACCTCGACGAGTACGTCTACGAGGCGTTGCGTGCGGGGGCCAGCGGGTTCCTGCTCAAGGACGCGCCGCCGGCGCAGCTGCTGCACGGCATCCGGACCGTCGCGACCGGCGCGGCGCTGCTGGACCCGGAGGTGACGCGCCGGCTGGTCGGCCAGTACGCGGCGCGGATCCGGCCCGCCGCGTCCGGCGAAGTCGCTTTGGCGCCACGGGAACTGGAGGTGCTGCGGCTGATCGCGGACGGGCTGTCGAACAGTGAGATCGCCGCGGCGCTGGTGATCAGCCAGGAGACGGTCAAGACGTACGTGTCGCGCATCCTGACGAAGCTGGACCTGCGCGATCGCGTGCAGGCGGTGGTCTACGCCTATCGCACCGGGCTCGTGCGTTAATGCGTTGACCCGCCTCCGCGGGGTGGGTGATGATGCTTTCACACGATCCGGACCGAGGAGTTGTCGTGACGCATATGCGGGAACACAATCTTCAGGGGCTCCCACCTGTGACGTAAATCGTCGTCACGCCACGGGAGCCGCCCATCGGGAAACCGATCCGGGCGGTTTTTTCATGCATTCTTTTTTCCCGCGCTCGTCTTCGTCGTACGGATACGGCGGACGCGAGTGCCCTCCCCGGTCGGTGCGACCGGGGACCACGGCGCGTTGGTCCAGCGGTACGGATCCCCGGTTCTCACCCGGGAGACCCGGGTTCGACTCCCGGACGCGCCACGGTGGCCGAAGCCGAAGGAGGCGAGGCCCCGGGCTGTGACCCCGGGCGAAACCGGTGCGAATCCGGTCGGCCGCCCCACGCGCGCGGTTCGGTAACCAGCGGGGTCTCATACGCCCCGCCCACGTGGATCGACACCACGGCGCGCGACCACGCGAAACTGTCGGTACCCCGGTTTACGCTGCCCCCGAGACCCGGACCAGGGGGAGGAACCCATGACCACTCATACGTTGGAAACGCCCGAGGCCGACATCGTCTACGACGTCCACGGCACCGGTGAGGGCCCGCCGCTGCTCATGGTCGGGCAACCCATGGAAGCCGGCGGGTTCAGCACGCTCGCGTCCTACTTCCCCGACCGGACCGTCGTCACCTACGACCCGCGGGGGCTCGGGCGCAGCGTCCGCAAGGACGGCCGGGAAGACCACGTGCCCGCCACCCAGGCCGGCGACCTCCACGACGTCATCCAGGCGCTCGGCGCCGGGCCGGTCGAGGTGTTCGGCAGCAGCGGGGGCGCCGTCACCGCGCTCGCGCTCGTCACCGCCCATCCCGATGACGTCAGCACCCTCGTCGCGCACGAACCGCCGCTCGTCGGGGTGCTGCCCGACGCCGCGGCGGCCGAGCGGGCCGGGAAGGCCTTCCGGGACGTCTACCAGGCGCGGGGCTTCGGCGCCGGCATGGCCGCCTTCATCGCGATGACGTCGTGGAAGGGCGAGTTCACCGACGACTACTTCGCGCTGCCCGCGCCGGACCCGGCCCAGTTCGGCATGCCGTCCGAAGACGACGGCCGCCGGGACGACCCGTTGCTGACCGATCGCTCCTTGGCCGTCACGGCGTACGAGCTGGACGTCGCCGCCCTGAACGCGGCGCCGACGCGGATCGTGATCGCGGTGGGCGAGGAGTCCCTCGACGTCATGACCGGACGCGCCGCGCTCGCCGCCGCCGAGCGCCTCGGCCAGGAGGCGACGGTGTTCCCCAGCCACCACGGCGGTTTCCTCGGCGGCGAGTTCGGCTACGCCGGCCAGCCCGAAGCCTTCGCGCGCAAGCTGCGGGAGGTCCTCGAAGGCTGACCCGTCGTACATCAGTGCTCGACCGGTTCGCTGGTGGAGACGGCCGGGCCGCTCTGGCCGGGCGTGCTCGCCGGGGCGGCGGGCCCGGCCAGGGACACACCGGCGACCAGAGCCACCGCGACGATGAACAACGCGGTGCGGAGGAGGGCGGAAAAAGAACAGACGACCATCATGGCAGGCTCCTCGGAAACGGGGGTTTCGCAATTCCGCGATTTCCGCGGAATTCGGGACTGCTTCAATGGTGCGCGCCGGAAGGGTGTTGCTACAAGGCGTTTCCGTTGCCCGAAGCGGCGGGAAACCCGTTCACTTCCGCGCCGGCGAGCCGATTCCGGTACGCGGCCTCGCCGAGCACGGTGGGATCGAGCGTGACCCGGTACGCGGCGGCCTCCGCCCACCAACGGGCCGCCGCCGGTCGATCGCCGCGGCCGGCTGCCGTGTTGCCCAGGCCCGTCAAGGCCCGCGCGTGCTCGTACTCGTTGCCCGCGTCGTCCGCCAGTTCGGCCGCGCGGCGGTAACCGCGCTCCGCGTCGTCCCACTGCCCGGCGCGGAAACGCACCCACGCCTCGCCGTTGACCGACATCGCCCGGTCGACCGGCAGCTGAGCGAGCTCGACGGCCTCGCGTGCGCTGGACAGCGCTTCGGGGAACCGATCGAGAGCCGCCGAAGCGAGAGCGATGCCGCGCAGGGCGATGACCTCGTTGCGGGTCCGCCCGGTCCGGCGGTAGACGTCCAGCACCGTCGTCAAATCGGCCAGCGTCGCTTCGGCTTCGCCGCGGTACAGGCGCGCCCAGGCCAGGCTGGACAGCGCGTCGATCGCGCCGCGGTCGTCGCGGGCCTGCGCGAAACACTCCTGCGCCTGCTGGTGGAACCGGACGGCCTCGTCGACGCGGCCCGACTCGATGTGGGCCATGCCGAGGTTGTTGAGGATCATCCCGGTCGCGCTGAGGTCGCCGGACGCCCGCGCGGCCTCGAGCGCGCGCTCGTGCGTCCGGATCCACGGCTCGAACAGCTTCTCCCGGAAGAAGAACGCGCGGAGCACGAAAGCGAGCTGCCAGCAACGGTCGTGAAGCCCGTGCCGGAACGCGGATTCGACGATCTCGGCCAGCGCCGGCCACTGCGCGGCGAGCCAGGTCAGCGCGCCGTCCGCGTCGGTGAACGGAACGCCCGCCGGAGCGGGGAGGCCGGTGGCGGGCCGGTACCGGTAGGGCTCCGCGAGCTCGTCGGCCGCGAGCGTCGTCATGAGCGCGTGGTCGACCAGGCGGCTCACGGCGACTTCGCGGTCGGCTGGCTCGACGTCGGGAAGCGCGTGCGTGGCGGCGAACATCCGCATCAGGTCGTGGAGCTCGACGTACCCCCGTTCGTCCCGGACGACCAGGTGGGCGTCGTGCAGCCGGTCCACCAGCCGATCCGCCTCGCCGGGGCCGAGGCCCGCGAGTGCTTCGACGGCGGCGATCTCCGCGGCGGTCGCGGGGTGGAGGGCCAGCAGGCCGAGCAGCCGCCGCTGGTCGCCGGGCAGGGACTCGTAGGAGACGGTGAACGCCGTGGCGACGCTTCGCTCGCCGTCGTCCAGCGTGCCGAGGCGGGTCCGTTCGTCGGCGAGCCGGTCGCGCAGCCTCGCCGCCGTCCAGCCGCCGGCGACGAACCGGGCGGCCACGATGCGGATCGCGAGCGGCAGCCGTCCGCAGTGCCGGACGAGCTCGGCCGCCACACCGTCGTCGTCCGGTGCGTGTCCGCCCGCGACGGACCGCAGGAGCCGCACGGCGTCCTCGAGCGGCAGGACGTCGACGGGGAAGTGCCAGGCGTCGTCGAGCGCGGGGAGCCGGCCCCGGCTGGTCACCAGGATCCGGGACGCCGTCTCACCGGGGACGATCGCGCGGATCTGTTCGGCGGACCGCACGTTGTCCAGCACGAGGATCATCCGCCGGCCGCGCAGCTGGTCGCGGACCAGGTTGGCCAGGCCGTCCTCGTCGGCGGGCAGCTGGTCGGCCGAGACGTCCAGCAGCCTCAGCAGCCGGCCGAGGGCTTCGCCCGGCGAAAGCTCGGTCGCGCCCGGGGTGTGCCCGCGCAGGTCGAAGAAGAGGGAACCGTCCGGGAAGGCGTGCTCGACCCGGCGGGCCGCGGCGACGGCCAGCGTCGTCTTGCCCGCTCCCGCCATTCCGTGCACCACGCCGACGCGGGCGTCGTCCGGGTCCAGCAGCAGCGCGGAAAGCGCGTCGAGCTCGGTTTCCCGGCCGACGAACCAGCGCCCGCCGTCCGGCAGCCCGGCAATGCCGCCGGCGCTGCGGCGCGCGGGCGTTCCCGGTTCCGTGGCGAGGGCGAGCAGTTCTCCTCCGGCGCCGAGTGCTAGGTCGCAGGCCTTGGCCAGGTCCCGGTTCACCCGGGCTTTGCCGTTCTCCACTTTGCTGAGATAGCCCTTGGTGAAATGCACGGCGGTCGCGAGTCCGGTCAGTGACATACCGACCGACGTCCGGCGACGTTTCAATTCCGCTCCAAAGTCCGGCATAGGTCAATCATCCTGTATTCGGTGATCGGGGGGAAGGACGGCCGGCGGCCCGGGCCCGCCGGCCTGCAGCTGATCAGCCCAGCAGGGAGACCAGCTGGCCGAGCACGATGATGAGGTGCGTGTGCATCGTGTTCACCTTTCCGGATCGAATTTCTTGTTCTCGTCGAAGGATTTCGACGACCCAAGCTTCACCCGGTGAATTCGGTGATAACAGATGTTTCCCGTTGCCCGTCGAGAGGAAACGGTGCTGACCAGTTCAACCTGCGCTGTTTCCCGATTTCGGAAACAGGCGGGAAACGGGTGACCGCACCGCGGTGGGCGGGGACGATGAGTACACTTCCCCGCAGCGACCGAGACGGAGGTGGCGGCTTGGCTCAGGAGGCGGCCGAAGCGAAGATCAACGCTCTCTCAGTGGAGCTGAAACTGCTTCGCAAAGGTGTGGGCGTCCAAGCGAAGAACCTGCCCGGTGTCGTCGGCGAAGAACTGCGCGCGGTGTGCGGTGTCCGCGAAGACGACAACCCGGGAACGGTTCGCGCCAAGGTCCTCGCCGGGCTGAGAGCCTTGATCGACAAGCTGCCCGAATCGCAGCGGAAAACGGCGCGGATCGTGCTGGGTTTCGGCACCGGCGCGGACCAGCGGTACACCGCGCGCCTCGAACTGCTGGGCACCGGCGCCGATCGCAACATCCGGACGATGCAGCGCCGCGCCGACGACGTCGTCTACCTGATCGCCGAGGCCGCGTACGAGACGCCGTCGGCGTCCGGGGGCTCGCTCGTGAGCAGCGAGGGACCGTGGCACACGTCGGCGCTCGCGGTCCGGCTGACCCTCAGCGGTGCCGCGGCCGAGGTCTTCGAAACGCGGCGGATCGTCAGCCACGTCACCGGGCTCGAGGAGATCGAGCACGGGGTCTCCCTCGCGCGGCCGGTCAGCACGACCGGTGAGCCCGACCTCGACGGCCTCGGCATCGACGTCGTGTCCGGCGGGGAGGTGCATTCCGTGCGGATGGTCTCCTCGACCCGGGTGGCGTTCCGCCTCCGGCCGCCGCGGCCGCTGGACGCCGGTGAGCAGCACGAGTTCTTCTTCCGCATCCGGCTGGAGGAGCTGCCGGCGCCGTTCTACTGCTGCACGCCGGAGTTCCCGTGCGAGAGCTTCGAGCTCAATGTCCGGTTCGACCGGCAGGAGCCACCGCAACGGATCTGGCGCATCGACGGCGACCTCTCCAAGGACGCGGGCGATCCGGTGCCGGCCCGCAAGCCGCTCTTCCTCGACAACGCGGGCGAGGTGCACACCGGTTTCCGCGGCCTCCGGCCCGCGAGGTCCTACGGAGTGGGCTGGCAGCCGGCTCACTGACCGGCCGTGCGGGGTGCGCGCCATGCTCCTCCTCGCGTGAGCGCCTTCTTCCAGCGTGCCGTATCCGGCCGGGGAAAGCCGCGTCGAACCCACGACAAGAACACGACAGTTCCCCGCGCCCGAGCGGAGCGGTGAATCGGCTGACCAGCACCGTGCGTGCCATGATCGGGCATGGCCACCCTTCGCGACGCCCGCGAGCCGGAGCTCAACAGCGGGATTCTGCCCGGGAATGTGCGGGCCGACGACTGGATCATGCTCGTCCTCGCCGCCGGGTCGGTCGGGTTGCTCGGGTTCATGGTGCTGAGCCCGCCGGCGCGGGACGTCGGCCTCGTGATCTTCTACGTCGACTGCGGGATCTGCTCGATCTTTCTCCTGGAGTTCCTCTGGCGGTGGCGGAAACGCCGGTGGGCCAAGAAGTTCCTGGTGCGCAACTGGTACGAGCTGTTCGCGATGATCCCCGTCGCGCACCCCGCGATGGTCGCGCACAAGTTCGTCAGCGTCGTGCTGCTGCTGGTGCGGATCGGGCGGGCCGCGGACCGGGCGCTCGGGGAGCAGTTCACCTACCGGCTCGTCGACAAGCTGTCCGAGCCGATCGTCAAGGCCATCAAGAAGCCGATCACTATCGCGGTGCTCGACGAGGTCGTCAAGGTGCTGGAAACCGGGAACTACCCGGAGAACCTCGCCAAGTCGCTCGGTGCCAACAAGGACGAGCTGCGCACGATCATCGCCGAGAAGATCGCCGCGGATCCGCAGCTCGGGAAGCTCAAGCGGCTCCCGTTCCACGACGAGATCGTGCGGACCGTCGTCGACACCTCGTTCCGCGTGCTGCTCGAAGTGCTCGTCGACCCGCGGATCGACGACTTCTTCTCCGCCGTCGTGCGCGACAACCGCGAGCAGATCCGGCAGGCCGTGCAGCTCGGGCTCAACGAGGTCGACGACGACGAGAAGGAGCAGTCCCTTCCCGTGCGCACCCAGCACTCGGCCGCGCTCGAGTACGACCGGCTGCACCCGAAGTCACGGCTGTGAGGCGAGGTACTCGCCGAGCCGGGCGGCCGCGTCGAGCATGGCGACGCCCCGCGCGGTGAGCCTTTCCTGCCACGTCCGCAGCGCGTCGGCCAGGGATTCGGTGCCGCCGGCGGTGCGGACCTGGCCGACGACCGTCGCGATGTGCTCCAGCGGGTAGCCGCCGCGCCTGAGCAGGTGGGTCAGCTCCGCGTCGCGGACGTCGGCCGCCCGGAAGACCCGGTAGCCCGTGGCGGGGTCGCGCGACGGGGTCAGGATGCCGGCGCGCTCCCACGCGCGGATGGTGGCCGCGGTGACGCTGAGGCGATGCGCGAGTTCGCCGATCGGCCAGCCGGCCCCGGCCGGTTCCGCGGACGGCCCGGCGGTGAGGTCGCCGATGGCTCTCCGCACCGTGTTGAGGGTTTCGCGGTCGCGGAGCAGCTGTTCGTGGCCGCGGTCGACGAGCGTCAGAGCGCGATCCAGGTTTCCGGCGTGGACCGCGTGCATGATCCCGCCCCCCGTCGCGTGCCCGTACGCCCGGACCGAAGAGAGAAAGGCCCGCAGCGCCGCAGCATGGATCGGCGTGTAAATCCGGTAGCCACTCGAAGTGCGCGAAGCCGGGGGAAGGAAGCCGTCCCGCTCGTAGTTGCGGACCGCTTGCGTGGAAAGGCCGTGCTCACGGGCGAGATCCGCAGGTCTCAATGAAGTGTTCAAGGATACGATTCAACCACATGGACATCACGGACTTCACCGCCGAACTGCTCGCGTTCGGCGAGCCGACGCATTTCGAACCGGCCTTCGCGCGGATCCGCAACGACCTCTTCGCCCGGCTGGCCAGCCACGGCTTCCGGGCGATCGCACTGGAGACCGACCGCGTCGCCGCGCTCGACGGCGAGTTCTCACACGGCTTCGGCGACCTGGCCGCCAACCGGCAGCTGCTCGCTTGGATCCGCGAGTACAACGAAACCGCCGACGAGCCGCTGACGTTCCACGGCTTCGACGCCCCGACCGAGATGTTCAGCGCGCCCAGCCCCCGCACCTACCTCGAACACGTCCGCGACTACCTCGGCCTCGACGTCGACATCGCGGCCCTGACCGGCGACGACGAACGGTGGAGCCGCTCCGAAGCGATCCTCGACCCGGCTGAGTCGCCGGGTGCGTCCCCCGAGGCCCACGAGCTGCGAGTCATCGCGGACGACCTGCTCCTGACCCTCGACGCTCGCGTCGAGCTGGCCGCGCACGTCGCGAGAATTCACGCCATCGCCGGGCTCGACCTGCTGCGCTACCACGCGGCGTCGGCTAGGCCGGGCGACCGGGACACGCGGATCGCGCGCCTCGCGGGTGTCCGCGCGGTCATCATGGCCCGGAACCTCCTGGACATCCACGCTTCCCAACCCGGCCGGACCTTGGTGTTCGCGCACAACGCCCACCTGGGGTCCGGCGCGGGGGCGATCGTCGCGTCGCGACTCGGCGACCGGTACGCCTTCATCGCCGGCAGCCTCGGCCACAGCGAAGCCCTCGGCCTCGGTGAACCGGCCGCGGACACCTGTGAAGGCCGCCTGCAGCGCGACACCGACGGCTGGCGGCTGACCGCCGAAATCCCGGCCGGGCACACCCGGGAAGACGCCGACTACCGGTACGCCCCGCTCACCCGGGAGCTGCTCGACAGCGCCGACGCCGTGCTGCACATCGCCTGAAAAAAAGGAACCCCCGCACCGGGGTCGGGTCCGGTGCGGGGGCGCCTGTCACCCGGGTTACGGGTAGCTGACCACGTTCACCGGCACCGTGCCCGAAGGCGTGACACCGCCGGTGTCGTTGATGACGTGCGTGATCGTGCCGCGGTAGTTGAGCGACACCGACAGCAGGCTGTGGAACTTGACGCCGCTGGTGTTCGGCACCTCGAACGCGTGGTAGCTGGACACCGCGGGGTTCGTGTCGAAGAAGCAGTAGCTCCCGAGACCCCACGCCTCATGGGACGTCACGTTCGACGCGACCTTGTAGGCCGCGTACCCGGCGACGCCGGATGGCGCGTTCCACGAGGCCTGGTTCGGCACGTCGTAGGGCATCTCGTTCTGGAAGAAGATCGTCTTCCCGCCCTGGCCGTTCCAGATCACCTGGTACTTCTGGTAGTGCTCGACGAACAGGCCGGTGGCCAGCACGTTCGCGCCGTTCACCACGAGCCCGGTGTCGGCGGTGTTCGTGTTCCAGCCGACCGTGCCGCTGTTGCCGTGGTCGGCCCGCCATGCCCAGATGTGGTCGATGATCGTGTTGGCGCTGTTGACGATCAGGCTGTTCGTCGCCTTGCCGGCGATCGCGCCGCCGATCCGGAAGAACACGTCCTGGACCGTCGTCGGGTTCGAGGCGTGCGACGCCGACGAGCCGGACTGGCCGACCGTCAGCAGGGCCTGCGAGTTCGTCGTGCCGGCGTCGAAGAGCAGGCCCTTGAGCCGGACGCCGTCCACATCGGACACCTGCATGGCGTTGACGCCGTTGTCCGGCACCAGCGTCGGGTAGCCGATGCCGAGGATGGTGGTACCGGCCTTGGTCACGTTGAGCGTCTGGTTGAGGTGGTAGATGCCCGGCGTGAAGAACAGGTTGCAGCCCGCCGCGAGCGCGTTGTTGATCGACGAGGCCGTGTCGCCGGACTTGACGACGTAGAACTGGCTCAT
The DNA here is from genome assembly GCF_040629235.1 of Amycolatopsis sp. NPDC005961. NCBI lineage: Bacteria > Bacillati > Actinomycetota > Actinomycetes > Pseudonocardiales > Pseudonocardiaceae > Amycolatopsis > Amycolatopsis sp. NPDC005961. The sequence continues at coordinate 16,911 of NZ_JBEXVF010000019.1, forward strand.
CGGCGCCGACGTGCCGGGGGTGCTGCCGTTGGCCCAGCTCGGGCCGGACGCGTTGGTGCGCAGCGAAGGCAGGAACACGCGGTACTTGCCGGTGCCGTCGACGTACAGGTAGGGCACGTCGCGCGAGACCGGGGTGGTCGCGAGCGTGGTCTCGGGCGGGTTCGGGAAGGTGTTCGCCGGCGCGCCGCTGGTGCCGGAGAAGACCATGTTCCAGACGCCGCCGTTCCAGCTGCCGAGCTGCGAGTCGCGGGTGTACCACTGCTGCTGCGAGACCGACGCGGCCTGGCCGGCCACCTTGGTGTCGGCGATGTAGCCGCCGCTCGCGTAGCCGTAGCTCGCCGGGTACAGCTGCAGTCCGCCGCGGACGTCCATCCGGCGGAACGGCGCGGCCTGCGCGACCGCCCAGCGCTCCTGGCCACCGGAGGGGTTGACCGCCATGTTCTCGGCCGAGCGCCAGAAGTTCTGCAGCGCCACGCCGTTGTCGGAGGCGTTGAAGGCGTCGACCGTGACGTCGCCGTTGATCAGGACGTCGCCGGGGTTCTGGCCGAGGCCGGCGACCGAGGTGTAGAAGCCGACGTTGTCGTGCACGTTGTTGTACGTGCCCGGCTTGAACAGGTGGGCGACGCGCCGGTCCGCCATCTGCGCGGTGAGCGTGTCCTTCTGGTTGTTGAAGTCGGTGTCGAGCTGGGCCTGGATCGTCGCCGCCGACATGCTCGGGTCGAAGATCCGCACGTTCGAGCCGAAGTTCGGCGTGTCCGACTGCGTCGGGCAGCCGGCCTGGGTGCCGATCGTGTAGGTCGCGCTCGACACCGGGGACGTCGTCGAGCCGGACTTGAGCGCGATCGCGTTGACCGTGCGGGAGTTCGGGACGCTGATCGGTCCACTGTAGAGCGTCGAAGACGCGGTCGGCGTCGAGCCGTCCACCGTGTACCGGATGGTCGCGCCGGAGGTGGCGCTGCTGATCGTCACGGTCTGGGCGGACGAATACGTGCCACCGGGCGGGCTGAACGTCGGCGCCGCGGCCGTCGTCGTGCCCCCGCCGCCGACCGTGTAGGTGAAGTGCGGGGTGTCGTACTGCGGCCCGCTCTTCTCGTAGGTGAACCAGTAGTCGAGCGTGTTCCCGGTGCTCAGGCCGTTGACGGTGGTCTGCCAGGTGCCCGAGCCGTTGGTCATCCGCACGTTCTGCTGGCCGACGCCCGGCACGCCGGTGTAGTGGACGTCCACGTACAGCGCGGGGGTCGTCGGGGTGAAGTTGAGCTGCAGCTGCGTCGAGCTGAGCTGGGTGACGCTCTGGGTGTAGTCGTCCGCGGCGAGCGCGGCGGGGGCGGTGAGCCCGGCGCCGAGCAGCAGAGCCGCGGTGAAGGCGACGACGCCGCGCCGGCGCCGTCGAAGCTTGTCAAAGGTCCGGTTCACGCCGTGACACCTCCGCCGTTGGGGATCCACGAGCATTCGTTGCGAGTCACAACAAATTAGCTCCCACTGAGCGGTGCTTCGGTCTCGTTTCGGTAACACTTGTCTGGACCAATGCGCGAACGGGTGAAGCGGTTCGTGGCCCTTCGTCGGGTTGACGGCGGGGTGGGCGAATGACTGAACCGAGAAACCTTCTTCCGTCGGGTGACCCCGAACGAGTGACATGCGACGATCCCGTGCCACACCTCGTCCCCTACCGAGGAGTAGGCCATGGCGCCTCGACGGTTGTTCCGGTCCCTCGTCGTCCTCTCCCTGATCGCGGCCCCGCTGACGGTCGCCACCTCGACGGCCGAAGCCGCACCGCTGCAGAGCGGCGGCATCGTGAACTTCGGCTGCGCCACCTCCGGCAAGATGCACTGCCTCGGCAAGGCGATCCGGTCGCCGAAGGGCAGCGGGCCGCTGATCGTCTCGACCCCGGTCGGCTACGGGCCGGCGGAGATCCAGGCCGCGTACAACCTCGGCGGCCTGCACGCGAACGGCCGCACCGTGGCCATCGTCGACGCGCAGGACGCGCCCACGGCGGAGGCCGACCTGGCGAAGTTCCGGTCCGCCCGCGGGCTTTCCGCGTGCACGACGGCCAACGGCTGCTTCAAGAAGGTCAACCAGAACGGCGCGGCGAGCCCGCTGCCGGCGCCCGACTACGGCTGGGCCGAGGAGATCAGCCTCGACCTCGACGCGGTCTCGGCGACCTGCCCGGACTGCAAGATCCTGTTGGTGGAGGCCAACTCCCCGGACACCGACCCGCTGATGACGGCGGTCGACACGGCCGCGGCGACGCCCGGCGTGGTGGCGATCTCCAACAGCTACGGCGGCACCGAGGACTCGACGATCCTCGCCGCGGACGCCCACCTGAACCACCCGGGCATCGCCGTCACGGCCTCCTCGGGCGACTCCGGGTACGGCGTCAGCTGGCCGGCGTCCTCGCCGTACGTCACGGCGGTGGGCGGCACGACGTTGAAGAAGTCCACGACCACCACCCGCGGCTGGACCGAGACGACGTGGAGCGGCAGCGGCAGCGGCTGCTCGGCACTGGAAGCGAAGCCGGCATGGCAGCACGACACCGGGTGCGCCAAGAGGACGGTCGCGGACGTCTCGGCGGTCGCGGACCCGGCCACCGGGCTCGGCGTCTACGACACGTACAACAGCTGCGGCAGCTCGTCGTTCTGCGACTTCCTGTTGGCGCTGGGCCTGGCCCAGGGCGCGGACGGCTGGGTGCAGGTCGGCGGCACCAGCCTGTCGTCGCCGGTGATCGCGAGCGTGTACGCGCTGGCGGGCAACTCGGTGACGTCCGGGTCCTACCCGTACGCGCACACCGGCGGGCTGAACGACGTGACGTCCGGCTCGAACGGCAGCTGCGGCGGGAGCTACCTCTGCACGGCGGGCGCCGGGTACGACGGGCCCACCGGGCTGGGCACGCCGAACGGGACGTCAGGCTTCTGACCGCCGGAGCGGCTCGCCGAGCGCGGCGGTCAGCTCGGCGTCGATCCGCGTGAGGAGCTCGCCCCACACGCAGACCGTCTCCTCCCACGGGTGCCCGAAGGTGCCCAGGCGGAGGTCGTGGGTCAGGTAGAGGTGGTAGTCGCCGTCCGGGAAGACGGCGCCGGGCCAGCGCGGTCCGGCGCCGTCGACCCTGGCCGGGTCGAAGCGGTACCCCGCGTGGTGCCAGTCGAGCCAGTACAGCTCTTCGCCGACGGCACGCAGTCCTTTGTGGACGATGTCGGACAGGGCGTCCAGCCGGGTGTCGTCCAGCTCGCCGACGTGCCAGGTCGCCGAGCCCGCCGGTTCGGTGATGCCGGGGAACGCCCTCATGTCGGGCCGGAAGGCGAACTCTTCGTAGAAGCGGGCCCAGATCTCGTCCTGCTCCGGCTCGGCGAACAGCCGGCGGACCGGCCGGGTCCGTGCGGGCTCGCCGGGGGACGGCAGGCGGTACCGGGTGACGGTGGTGGTCTCGCGCATCCCGGCCGCCTCGAAGGCTTCGCGCAGATCGCCGTCGGCTTCCGCGAGCAGCGACCGCACGCCCGGATGGGACCCGCCGACGCGGGGCATCGCCCGCCAGTCGTGGCCGGCGAGCGTGGCGGCGAAACCGGGATCGGTGACTCCGCCGACGACCATGACGTCACCGATTTCTTCGAGCCACGCGGCCCGATCGCCGTCGAGGACGACCTCGGAAGACTGGCCCAGGTGGGCCGAATCGGCGAGGAACTCGGTGTAGGGACGGCGGTGCGGGCCGGTCCTGGCGGCCAGTTCGGCGATGCGCTGGTGCCCGGGCCAGTGATCGCCGATTCGGGGGAGCGCGGTGGTGTCCGTCCCGATCGGACAGACCAGCACCGACCGTTCCGGATCGGGAGTGAAGCCCGCGGCGAGGAGGGCTTCGGCGAGCCGTGGGTCGCCGTAGACCGGCCACACCACCGGTTCGTTCCGGCGCGCGAACGCCTCGACCTGCCGCGCGACGAGCGCGTCGAGGTCGCCGTCCGGCAGCGGCCCGTGGCTCACCTCGCCGTGGGTGCCGTAGTGCGTCCGGACGATCGGCCCGTCCCGCTCGATCACCGCGCCCACCGGAGGGAGCCGGGGCAAGTCGTTCAGCATGCTGTCCATTTTCCACGGACGGGTGACCTTCGTGTACGGGCTCCCGGTGCGGGGTAAGGATCACTGCATGCTGGACACGGAAGTCCTGTCACGGACATCCCCGCGGGCGCTCGACGTCGTCACTCCGCTCGGTGACGTGCGGTTCGCCGTCCGCATCGGCGGGTGGGACGTGCCCGCGAAACCCGAACACACCTGGGGGCTCGACTCGGGTGCGCGGCTGTGCCGGTGGCGGCACCGGTCCGTGCGCCTCGACGTGCTCTCCGGGACCACCGAGCCCGAACAGCCCCACGTCACCCGGGAGACGGCGATCTTCCGCGTGCTGGCCAGGGAACCGCTCAGCGAGTTCGTCGTCCAGGCCGAGCTGGACGCGCCACCCGAGGACGTCCGGGCCGGTGACGGCGCCTTCACCGCCGGAACCGCCGACGCCGTGGTGAGCGTCGGCGGCCCCGCCACCGAGATGCTGCGGCACTGCTCGCGGGCCGGGCAGCACGCGCCGCCGTACTGGTCCACCGCGCTGCCCGATGACGCCGTCGAGCTCGACGGCGCGCGGCTCACCTGGCAGCTGCCCGGCGTCGAGCGCGGGGACTACGCCGAGCTGTGGGTGTCCGTCGCCTGGAGCGCGTCGGGCGACGGCCCGGCCCGCGCCGTCGACATCGACCCGGCCCGCGTGCTGCGCGAGCTAACCCAGTGAAATCCGGTCCAGATCCGGAGCCCCCGCCCGGTCGTTGCCGATCCGGATCGAGTTGGCGTCCGCGTTCAGCGTCACCGGGACCGAAGTGGTGTACGGCGTGCTGTTGCCGGCGCCGCTGACCTTCACCTCCACCGGCGCACCGCCGTTGACCGACACGAAGTACGACCGGTCGCCGTTGACGGTGAAGTCGAGGTAGAGGGTGTACTGCCCGGCCGTGGCCACCGTCACGCCCGGGAACGTCACCGCCGCGCCCGCGCCACCGCCGATGTTGCGCACCTTCTGGCCGCCCGAGCACGGCGAGCAGCTCGTGACACCGGCGTCCCCGATGTCGTTGGCCGAGTCCTCCGCCTCGCGCATGAACACGCGGTCGGCCGGACGTTGCTTCACCTGCACCGGCTTGCTCACCGACTTCGCACGGCCGAGCGTCGAGAACGACGCCGTCACCGGGATGGTCACGTCCTGCGCGACCGGGGACGTCACGGTCCACGACCCGCTCAGTACCTGGCCGAGCCGGAGGTTCGCCGCGGTCACCGGGGCGCCCTGGAGCGTCCAGCCCGCCGGGACGACCGGCGCGAGCGTCACCTGGTCGAGCGGGTCGTCGACGTCGAGCCGCAGGGAAGCGGTGATCTTCAGGGCCTGCTGACCCGGCGAAACCCACTGCACGCCCGCGGGTTGCACGGTCAACGTCGTCTTCGGCGTGTGCGACTCGGGCGGCAGCGGCGCCACGGCGATCCGGTCGAGGCCCACGGTCCCGGAAACCTTGATGGTGTTGGCTCCCGCGTTCAGCGGCACGGCGATCGCCGCCGGGGCGTTGACGGTGATCGGCGCGGCGCCGTTCACGCTCACCGCGAGCGAGCCCGGCCCGGTGGTGTCCAGCTGCAGCCGGGAGGGGCCCGTGGCCTGGACGTTCCGGAAGGTGACGGCGCCGCGGTCGAGACCGGTGACCGCGGCCGTGCCCGAGCACGCCTCGCACCACACCGGCGACGCCTTGCCGTCGAAGCCGTTGCGGGGTGACTCCGCCTCCAGCGGCACCTCGCCGCGGGGATCGGGGTAGCCGTAGGCGACGTCGATCTCGTCGAGCGCGAGCTGGTGGAAGAACGGCTTGGCCTGCGGGCCGGACCACGTGTTCAGCACCTCGAGCTTGAGGTAGCGCGCGTGCACCTCGCCGACGTCGACGAACTGCACGCCGCGCGTGCTCGGCAGGGCGCCGGTGCGCACCGGCTGTCCCCAATTCGTGCCGTCGTCACTGGCGTAGACGAGGTAGTCCTTGATCCGCGCGGAATCCTCGGCGCGGCCGAACGACTCGCGTGCGGCCGTCGGCGACGACTCGCGCTCGTGCACGGCCAGGTAGGCCGTCGATCGCTTCCTGCCCAGGTCCAGCGTCACGGACACCGGCTGCTGCCCGCCCGCGTCCCAGTAGTTCAGGTAGCTGCCGTCGGTGAGGTTCGCCGCCGGGTGCCCGGGCGCCGAGGCCGACGCGGTCGCCTTGATCGTGCTCTTGTCGTAGAAGTACTGCTGCCCGGCGGTGTCCACTTCGAACACCGTGTCGTAGGTGTCCCAGTCGGTGATGTCCAGAATGGACAGATAGCCGCCGGACTGGGCGAACCGCATCGGCTTTCCGGTGCGCACATCGGACACCCGCGTGACGCGGTAGCCGTTGTCGCGCAGGCGGACCAGGTTCGTCGACGGCCGCGTGACGACGTGCACGTACTGCGTCCTGGCGCCCGGCTTCACGGTGATGACGCCGTGCGCGCCGTCGTTCCAGAAGCCGGGTTGCATGCCGCCGTACATGTACCCGCCGCCTTCGGTGCCCTCCAGCGTCTTCTTGATCGGCTGGGTCCAGGACGCCATGAAGTTGTTGAACGCCTCCTGCTGCGGCGGGAACTTCCCGTTCAGCATGGCGGTTTCGGCCATCAGCGACTTGATCGACGAGCCCGCGTTCGTGATGTAGCGGCCGGTCGAGAGCCGGACGTCGACGGCCTGGTCGCCGCCGCTGTACCACCAGTCGCCGTTGGTCGGCAGCTTGTAGTCGGCCTCGGTGAGCCGCGGCATCGGCGTGTAGATCGCCTGCGGGTAGTCGTACGACGGCGTCATGCCGGTCTTCTGCTCGTTGCTGACCGTGTCCATGATCGGCGTGTCCTCGTTGTTGTTGCTCAGCAACCAGGACGGCCGCTTCTCGCGGATGTGCTCGTAGAGCCCGTGCTGCTCCCAGTACTCGTTGTCGTTGTCGATCCAGAACCCGGCGAGGCCGGCGTAGCGGTCCATGACCTCGTCGAACAGGTCGTAGCTGTACTCGCCGAAGCCGGGGCGCGTCGTCAAGTCGACTTGGTGGCCCTTGTACGCCGAATAGGCGGCCGAGTCGAGCGACTCGTGGCCGGTTTCGTTGTGCCACTGGGGGTCGTCGGTCATGTAGAGCATCACGCGGACGCCCTTGGCCTGGCCCGCGGCGATCAGCTCGCCGAGGAAGTCGCGCTGCGTCGAGCAGCTGCCGGGGATCTTCGACGGCCACGGCCGCGCGTAGCCCAGCCGGCTGTGGAAGGTGGTGAGGACGACGTAGGACGCGCCGAGCTTCTTCGCCTCGTCGATCCAGTAGTCCGGCGTCCAGCCGCCGGCGGTGACGTCGTGCTCCCAGGCGGCGCAGTCGGTGTGCCGCGGCGCGGTGAACATGCCCCAGTGCAGGAACAACCCGGCCGTCGAAGCCCGCAGCCAGTCCTGGCGCGGGTTGAACAGCTCGGCGCTCGCGGGGGTGACCAGGCTCGCCAGCAGCACGATGACCGCGGCGAGGCAGGCTCGGACTCTCATGGCCGCTCCTTTGTCCAGAGAGATCCGATGATTATGCGGTCATATATCGTACGTCAAGGGAGGATGCCGCTCAGCGGTACCCAGTCGTCCGATCTGTCACATCTTCACCGCCGGACACGTCAAGGTGACGACGCCCCGCGAAAGGACCGGCCCGTGAACGACGACCTGCTGGCTGACAGCTTCGAGACCCACCGCGCCCACCTGCGGTCGGTCGCCTACCGGATGCTGGGTTCGCTGACCGAGGCCGAGGACGCCGTCCAGGAGTCGTGGCTGCGGCTGAGCCGCAGCGACTCGGCCGCCGTCGAGAACCTGGGCGGCTGGCTGACCACGGTCGTCGGGCGCGTCTGCCTCGACATGCTGCGCTCGCGCAAGGCCCGGCGCGAGGAGCCGTGGGACGTCCTCGTGCCCGACCCGATCGTCAGCCGCGACGACGCCGGGCCCGAGCACGAGGCGCTGATGGCGGACTCGGTCGGCCTCGCGCTGCTGGTCGTGCTCGACACGCTCACCCCGGGCGAGCGGCTGGCGTTCGTGCTGCGGGACATGTTCGCGATGCCGTTCGACGAGATCGCGCCGATCGTCGGGCGGTCCGAAGCGGCGACCCGGCAGCTGGCGAGCCGCGCCCGGCGACGGGTCCAGGGCGCCCCGGTCGCGCCGGACCCGAACCTGTCCCGGCAGCGCGAGGTCGTCGACGCCTTCCTGGCCGCGGCCCGCGGCGGCGACTTCGAGGCGCTGGTCTCGGTCCTCGACCCGGAGGTCGTGCTGCGCGCCGACCGCGGCGCGGCGCTGGGCGGGTCGATCGAGGTGCGCGGCCCGTCGGCGGTGGCCGACCAGGCACTGACGTTCTCCCGGCTCGGCGCGGGCGGCGGCGTGGTCCACCGCGCGCTGGTCAACGGCGCGGCGGGCGTGGTCGGCACCCGCGACGGACGGCCGTTCTCGGTGCTGGGCTTCACGGTCGCCGGCGGGCGGATCGTGGAGATCGACATCCTCGCCGACCCCGCGCGCCTCGATCGGCTCGACCTGGCGGTGCTCGACTGAGGTCGTGAGTGGGAAACCGTGTGCTAACCCTGTGCTTCAGTTCAGGACATCGCCGACAGTTGATGTCTCAGGACCTCACAGACACTGGTCGGCTTGTCGGTGTGGTGACCAGGGCTTTCGTGGTGACCATGCGTCGATGGGCAGAACGGGGTTTTCGATGGATCCTGAGTTCGTCGCCGCGGTCGCTCGGGTCGCTCACGGCGAGAAGATCAACGTGGCGCGATTCTGCCGCGAGCACGGCATGTCCCGGGACACCTTCTACAAGTATGTAACACGGGTTCCGCACCGAAGGAGCGGACGGGTTCACCGCCCGCAGCACCGCCCCGCACCACCGTCCAAGCGCCCTGGGGCCGGAGGTGGCCGAGGCGGTCCTGCGGGCCCGCAAGGAACTGGCCGACGAAGGCTGCGACAACGGCCCGATCTCCATCCGCTGGCGGCTCGAAGACACCGGGCAGCTGCCGCTGCCCTCCCGCGCCTCGATCCATCGCATCCTGTGCGCCCACGGCCAGATCGTGGCCCAGCCGCGCAAAAAACCGAAAACCCGCCGCCGCTTCACCTACACCGACCCCAACGGCTGCTGGCAGATCGACGGCACGGAGCACTACCTCGCCGACGGCACCAAGGTCTGCATCCTCCAGATCCTCGACGACCACTCCCGCCTCGACGTCGGCTGCTACGCCGCCACCGGCGAGACCACCACCGCCGCCTGGGCCGCGCTGCAACAGGCCTTCGCCGGCTACGGCGTGCAAGGCGACCGGGTCACCATCATGATCGGCAACACCGTCGTCCGCCAGCTCACCCTCGACCGATCAGTACGCTACCAACGTCTCACCAACCACAAACTGTCCGGAACCTCCTGAGACATATCCGTCCATGAGGTCGTGAGTGGGAAACCGTGTGCTAACCCTGTTTCTCACTCACGACCGCGCCGGTCTCGTCGGTGACCAGTGCGACGTTGTCGGCCGCGTCGAAGTGCAGGTGGTGGCGGCGGCCGTCCGCGTAGCGGCGGACCGTGCCCGCCACCACGACCACCAGCTCGCCGTCCTCGACCGCGTACAGGTCGTCCGGGGTCAGGATCTCGTGGATGCGCGTGCCGTCCGTGATCAGCGTGCGGACGCGGCGGCCGGTGTGGTCGTAGCCGTACAGCGCGTTGACGCCGTCGTCGCCGTGGACCCCGCGCAGCCGGCCGAACGCGTCGCGGATCTCGCTGCCCGACGGCGGTTCCGCGGGCTCCCGCGGCACCACCTCGTGCAGCAGGCCGCCCGGGCCCGTGATGACGTGCACCGGGGTGAAGAGCTCGCTGACGCCGTTCGCGTGGTGCACCGCGGTGCGGCGGCCGTGCAGGTCGTACTGGACGGCGTCGACGAAGCCGGGCACGCTCACCAGCCGGCCGACCTCGTCGTACTGGTGGCGGACGGTCAGCCGACCGTCGCCGGCGTCGGGGTAGACCACTTCGGACAGTCGCCCGTCCGCGCGGCGCACGACGTCCAGCCGGTACTCGACGGCCACGTGCGCCGGGCGCCAGCGCCGGTCGGCCGGGTGGCCGAGCGCGTCGTAGCCGAACAGCGTCACGCCGGATTCGTCGGCGACGCGCACCAGCCGCCCGCAGCTGTGCGGCCCCGCTTCGGGTGGCACCGGGAGGCCGCCGTCGTGGTAGGTGAACGTCGTGACCGGGGTGCCGCCCGGGTCGTCGACCAGCACCGCCACCACGCGATCGGCCGCGTCGTGCACGCGGTACACCGTGTGGCCGTCCGCGGTCCGCGTCTCGACCGGGTTGCCGGCGGCGTCCCGCGCGTGCACGACGCCTTCCGCGTCGCGGATCTCCCGTCCGAGCAAGTCGCGGACGCCCGCGATCGAAGAGTCCGATGTGGACGCTCCGAGGAGCCGGCCCAGCGCGTCGTAGCGGAACTCTTCGCGGGCGAACGGAGGCTCGCCGTCGCGGAACGCGCGGCTCGTGCGGCACACCAGGCCGCGTGCGCAGTACTCGTGCTGCTCGTCGACGACGTCGCCGAGCAGCTCGGCGTGCCGACGCTGCAGCAGCCGGCCCGCGCCGTCACGCAGCTCCGACGTCACGAGCACCTCCGCCTCACCGGACACCGCCCGCTGCTCGGTGGTGACTCGCGGGCCTTCGTAGCGGTAGCGGACGGTCGGCAGGTCCGCCGAGTCGCCCGGCCGCACGACGGTTTCCGGGCGTCCCAACGGGTCGAGCGTCACCGTCGTCACCGCGCCCGCCGGGTCGGTCACCTCGCACACCCGTGCCGTGCGGACGTCGTAGCGCGTCGACGTCACGTTCCCCAGCGGGTCCGAGGCGACCTCCGGGAAGCACCGGTCCGCGGAGTAGCGCACCTCGTGGGTGTGGCCGTGCGGCCCGGTCGTCGTGGTGCGCAGCCCGGCGACCGTGTCGAGCCGTCCGTGGAACGTCGTCGTCCACCAGCCGTCCTCACCGGGACGCCGGTGGTAGCCGTGGTGGCGGAAGTCCGGCGGGACCGGGCCGTAGACGTCGGCGACGAGCGCGTCGGTGAGCACCAGCTCCTCCCGCGAGGTGAGCAGGCCGTGGGACCCGGCGTGGCCGTCGGGCCGCTCGTCGTAGCGGAACACCCTGTCGGACAGCACTTTCCCGCCGGCGTCCAGCTCGCGCACGCGGGCGGGCAGCGCGCCGAACCGGCGTTCGGGAGCGGTCGCGTACGTCGTGCGCGTCTCGCGGACCACCGGCTCGTGGCCCGGCCGCTTGGTCGTCTCCACCTCCCGGACCGGGTTGCCGGCGGCGTCGAAGGCCGTCTCCGTCGTGGTGACCGAGACGGGCCGATCCCGGCGCTCGAACACGGTCGCCACCGACCGTGTCCACTGGGGACGGCGCGAGTGCTCCACGCGGCGGTACGGCCGGTCTTCCTCGGCGGAGCCGTCGAGGCCGTAGGTCTCTTCCTTGTCGAGCAGGCCGTCGACGCCGAACCAGCGCACGGTCCGCAGCGTGGGCGCGTACTCGTCGCCGAGCTCGTCCTGGACGACGCGCCCGAAGCCGGCGGTGCGGCTGTCGTGGTATTCGAACTTCGTCACGCCGGTCTGCCCGGTGGCCGCTTCGCGCCGCGTGACGCGCCGGACCACCGGCACCGCCTCGACGGTCGCGTACTCGACCGACGTGTGCAGCCCGATCCCGTTGTCGATCTCGCTCAGCCGCCCGGTGCGCGGCAGGCCCGCGGACTCCAGGGAGAAGTAGGGCACCGAGTCGTCGAGGAGCATTACGCCGCCGCCGGTCCGCGCCTTAGCGGCGCGCTGGAGCCGCCGCGGAGCCGGCGGTTCCGAGAGGGCGTAGGCCAGGCGCAGCACCGGCGCGGCCGCCTCGGCGCCGTGCGCGTCGAACCCGGTGAGCGTGACCGACGTCAGCAGCGACGAGCCGGTGACGTCGTCTTCGTCGTAGCCGAAGCGCCACCGCCGGACCAGCGGCCGCGCGTCCGCGGGCACCCGCAGGTCGACCCGGGCGCACCGCAGCGCCGTCGTGACGAGGGTGCCGCCGCGGCCCCAGCGCAGGACGTCCGGCCGCGGTTCGTACGTGAAGTCCACTTCGTACGGTCCGTAGGACACGCGCGCGAGGTACGCCTGGCCGCTGTGGTGGACCCAGCCGAACGCGACGGCGTTGCCGAACGCGTCCTCGGTCCGCTCGAGGTACCAGGCCGAGCCGGCGGACCGGCCGCCGTCGGTCGTGCCGAGCAGGTGCCGGACCCCCGACCGGGTGGTCAGCACGAAGCCGTCGCCCCGGCGGCTGAGCCGGCCGTCGGCGGCGGAGCGCGCGTCGCCGCCGGCCAGCCGGACCTGCGGCAGCGGCAACGCGAACCCGCCGCCGAAGGCGCCGTTCGGCGCGCCGGTGGTGTGGCGCAGCGCCAGGACGGGCGCGATCCCGCCGGGCCCCGGCGGGAGGTCGAGCGGCACCGCGAAGCTGCCCCCGCCGGTCGCGGGGTCCGGGGTGAACGCGCCGCCCAGCCCCCGCACCGGCGCGGGCCGGCTTGCTTCCTGCGCGCTCACCCGGAGCGGAACCATGCTGATCTCCCCGACTCGATCCGTGACGTACGGACGGCCAAGTGGGTGAGCAGAGCCCGCCAGATACGTCGTCACCCGTTTGCCGCGTCCGTTACCCATTCGTGATGTCCGTGTCGTATCCCGGTGGCGGCTCACCGGTCTTTCCCGGGTGCCATCAGTGATCAATGGCGGAGGGTGGACCCGATGGTCGTCAAGTTCGTGCGGGACGAGACCGTGGAAGCGGCGGCGGAGGACGCGAGCACGCTCAACGAGCTCCCGACCCCGCCCCGGCAGTTGCTCGACCGCCACGGCGCGCGGGTGCTCGACCCGGCGACCGCGGTCGTCGTCGCCGGGCAGCCGGTCCCGCGCACCACCGTCTACCGGCCGGGGACCTTCCTGCTTCCCAACCGGTACCTGCGCGACCAGGAGTCCCTGGCCGCGATCAACCGCGTCCTCGCCCGCATCGGCATCCAGGCCGAGCCGGCCGACCGCGGCGGCGACAGCAAGGGCTATGGCCGCGCCCGGCAGCTCGACGACCTGCCCGTCCGCGCCCTGCTGCGGGTCCGCGAGGACTCCGACCCCGTCGTCGTCGACTGCTGGAAGGCGCTGCAGCTGCTGCGGTCGGCCGCCTCGGGGGAGAAACCCGAAATCGACCCGGAGATCGTCCGGAACGTCTCCGTCGAGCACCTGCTCTTCACCTCGCCGGTGTTTGGCGGGGTGCCGTGGGAGACCAGCGGCCTCGGCGGCACGCCGTGGGAGACCAGCGGGTTCGGCGCGGGCAGCTCCTACGGGCGCACCCACGGGGCCAACCGGATCCCGGTGACGCTCGCCGCGGACCCGCCCTACCGCAGCAAGAAGCCCGCGCACCGGCGGCCGGTCGTCGCGGTGCTCGACACCGGCATCGGGCCGCACCGCTGGTTCGGGATGACCGACCGCAGCGGCCCGCCGCCCGCCGGCTCCGGCCTCACCGTCGCCCCCGGTATCCAGGCCGCGATCCTGCAGGCCGAGCAGGATTCCGGCACCACGCTGCCGACCCAGTTCCTCGAGGACTACTGGGACGCGCCGACGACCGGCCAGCCGCTGATCGGCGACGTCGACACCGACACCGGGCACGGCCTGTTCATCGCCGGCATCATCCGGCAGGCCTGCCCCGAAGCCGACACCCTCGCGATCCGCGTCGTGCACAGCGACGGCGTCGCGTACGAGGGCGACGTGCTGCTGGCTCTGCACCTGCTCGCCGACCGCGTCCGGAACGCGCAGGCGAACAACCGGCCGCAGGACATGGTCGACGTCGTCTCGCTCTCGATGGGCTACTACGTCGAAGACCCGGCCGACGTCGCCTTCACCGGCCAGTTCGCCGCGGCCATCGCGGACCTGCTCGGCCTGGGCGTGCTCGTCGTCGCGGCCGCGGGCAACGACGCCACCACCCGCCGCTTCTACCCGGCGGCCTTCGCCGACCAGCCGCTCGGCAGCGGCTGCGGCCCGCAGGTGATCAGCGTCGGGGCGCTCAACCCCGACGTCGGCACCAGCAAGGCGCTGTTCTCCAACGAAGGCCCGTGGGTGCGCTGCTGGGCGACCGGCGCCGGCGTGGTCAGCACGTACCCGACCGACGTCCGCGGCAGCGCGGCCGCCGACCACGAGCTGCCCGGCCGGAACTCCTTCGACCCGGACGACTACAGCGCCGGCTTCGCGGTGTGGGACGGGACGTCGTTCGCCGCGCCGCTCGCCGCCGCGGAGATCGCCAAGGCGCTCGTCCTGTCCGGGTCGGACCTGGCCACGGTCGACCGCGACACCGTCGTCAAGCGCGCTTGGACCGCGCTGGGCTCGCTGTGACCGTGGCCAAGACCGACCACAGCCGGGTAGCGGCACTGTTCGACGCCGCGCGGGAGGGCGACCGCGCGGCGCTGGACGAACTGGTTTCCCTGCTCACGCCGCTGCTCTGGCAGGTCGCGCGTGATCAGGGCCTGGACGCCGATCAGGCCGCCGACGTCGTGCAGACGACGTGGCTGCGCCTGCTCGGTTCGTTCGCGGAGATCCGCTCGCCGGTCGCGCTGACCGGCTGGCTGATCACCGTCACGAAGAGGGAAGCCTGGCGCACTGGGGAAAAGCGCCAGGTCGAGCGGCCGCTTCCGGAGCTTCCGGAGCGGCTGTCCGAAGCGTCACCGGCACCCGAGGAGGGGGTGCTGCGCGACGACCAGCGCGTGCGGTTGTGGCGCGCGGTCGACGCTTTGCCCGAACGCTGCCGCAGCCTGCTGCGGATCGTGGCGTTCGTGCACCGGCCGGACTACGCCGAAGTGGGCGCCCGGCTGGGAATGCCGAGGGGGAGTATCGGCCCGACAAGGGGACGTTGCCTCGCGCGCCTGCGCGAGCAGCTACTCGCCAACGGCGAAGGAGATTGGCTGTGACCACCGTCGAACCACCCGGCGCGAACGAGCCCTTGGACGAGCTCGACTTCCGGCTGTTGACCGGATTGCGCGAGCTGTGGGAAGACGCCGACCCGATGCCCGCCACGCTCGTGGAGCAGATCCGCTTCGCGATCCAGCTGGAGGACGTCGACTTGGAAGTGATGCGCATCCGGGAACAGGAGGGGATCGCCGTCACGCGCAGCGCGGCGGAGCAGGGCCGGCTCATCACGTTCGACAGCGAGAGCTTGACGATCATGGTGAACGTGAGCCCCGAGCCGGGAGGGACGATCCGCCTGGACGGCTGGCTGACGCCCCCGGCCGAGCACCCGATCGAGGTCCGCACGGCAACCGGCCCGCTGACGACCACATCGGACGCCGAAGGGCGGTTCGCGGTGAGCGGGGTGCCGCACGGGATGGTCCAGGTGCTGGTGCGGACGCTGGGCCGGTCGAGGACGGTGAGCACGCCGGCCATCGAACTCTGAGCCCCGGCCGTCGGGACCACCCCGGTTGTCGCGCCCCGACGTGAAAATCTGCCCGTCCGGCAAGAACTCCCGGACCACCCGGACCCGGAGGTACGATCCGGGGCGTCCTTCTCGGCCGAGGGGGACGGCCCCGGCCGGAAGGGCAGCCTGTGGTCGCGTCGCCGAGGGCGGAAGACCGGGTGCGCGACCTGCATCGGCGTGCGGTCGCGGCGACCAACAACGGCCAGCCCGTCGTCGGCGGCCGCCTGATCCGGTCCGCCGCGCGGCTTCTCGGGCTGCCCGCGAACCAGCCGCCGCCGGAATGGCCGTCGTGGCCTGATCTCGCCACGCGCGTGCTCGGCACCTACGCCGCCGTCGAAACCGCGCTGGGCAACAGCACCCGCGGGCTCGCGCTGCTCGACGAAGCCGACGTCCTCGTGTCCGACGCCGGGCGCGGGATCCTGCGCCAGCAACGGGGTCTCGTCTTCATCCTGATCGGCCGGATGGACGAAGCCCTCGCGTGCTTCGACGAAGCGATCCCCCTGCTGCGGCAGGCCGGCGAGTTCGTCGTGCTCGCCCGGACCCTGCTCAACCGCGCGATGCTGCACCAGTACGCCGGCCGCGTCCGGCTCGCGCTCGCCGATCTCGACCAGTGCGAGCAGATCGGGGCCGGCCAGCCCGAGGAAGAGGGCCTGGCCCGGATCTTCGCCAAAGCCGCGCACGGCCGCGGCCAGGCGCGCGTGCTCACCGGTGACATCCCGGGCGCCCTGCGGGACTTCGACGCGGCGAGCGGGTTCTACGCCGCGCAGAGCGTCGGGATGCTGCCCGTGCTGGCCGTCGACAAGGCCCGCGCGCTGCTCGCGGCCGGGCTGCCGCAGGAAGCCGCCGCGGAACTGGACGCGGCCCTGGAACTGTTCCCGCGCCTGCGGATGAACCAGGAACACGCCGAAGCCGAGCTGACCCGGGCCCTGGCCGCCTTGGCGAGTGGCGACCCGTCCACCGCGCGGAGCTGGGCCGGCCGAGCCGAACGCCGGTTTCGCCGCCGTGGCAACGAAACCTGGGCGGCGGTCGCGCAGCTGACCGTGCTGCGCGCCGACTTCGCCGCCGGACGGCGGATCGCCCGCGTCGCCACCGAGGCGACCGCGCTGGCCGGCCGGCTCACCGAGCTGGGCCTGCGCAACGACGCCGAAATCGCCGCGTTGCTCGCCGCCCGCGCGCGCATCGCGCTGGGCGATCTCGACGGCGCCCGCGCCGGCATCGCCCCGCGCGACCGCCGCGCCGCCCCGCTGGAGAACCGCCTCGTCCGGCGGCTCGCGCTGGCCGAGCTCGGCGCCGCCAGCGGCGACCGGCGCATCACCTTCGCGAACGCGCGCGCCGGCCTGACGCAGCTGGAGCGCCACCGCGGCCGGTTCGGCAGCATCGACCTGCAGACCGCGACGACGTCGCTGGGCCGGGAGCTCGCCGACGCCGGCCTGGCCGCCGCGCTGGCCCAGCGTTCGCCCGGCGTCGTCTTCCGGTGGCTCGACCGCTCTCGTGCCCAGGCGTTCCGCTTCCGGCCGGTGCGCCCGCCCGCGCACCCGGAGACCGTCGACGCCGTCGCCGAGCTGCGCTACCTCTCGATGCAGATCCGCGCGGGCGAGCTGTCCGGGAAGCCGGACACCCAGGCCGCGAAGCGCTGTGCCGCGCTGGAACGCGAGATCCGCGCCAAGGGCTGGCAGGCCGAAGGCACCGACGTCGACCACCCGGAAGCCAAGCTGCGCGAGGTCGGCGACGAGCTCGCCGCGACCGGCAGCGCGATGGTCTGCTTCCTCGCCGACCACGGCGCGCTGTGCGCGCAGGTGATCGCGAACCACCGGGTCGCGCTGATCGAACTCGGCCCGGCGTCGGCCGTCGCCGAACCGGTCGCCCGGCTGCACAGCGACCTCGACGCGTTGTGCGGGCGCCAGCTCCCCGCCCAGCTCGACCACGTCATCCGCCGCTCGGTGCGGACGCAGGTCACGGCACTGGACGGGATCCTGCTGGCGCCTCTGGCTTCCCGGCTCGGCGACCTCGACGTCGTCGTGGTGCCGACCGGCGCGCTGTCGGCGATCCCGTGGGGCCTGCTGCCGACGTTGCGCGGGCGCCCGGTGACGGTCACGCCGTCGTCGTCGGCCTGGCTGGACGCGGGCCGGCGGCCGCGCCGGGCGGCCGGGGCGCCGCTGCTGGTGGCGGGTTCGGACCTGACGCACGCGGAAACCGAGGTCTCGCTGCTGGCGCCGTTCTACCCGGAAGCCGAGGTGCTGACCGGGCCGGACGCGACGGTGGCGGCGACGCTCAAGGCGTTCGACGGCTGCCGCCTCGCGCACTTCGCCGCCCACGGTCACCACGAACAGGAGAACGTCCTGTTCTCCCGGCTCAACCTGGCCGACGGGCCGCTGATGGCCTACGACGTCCAGCAGCTTTCGACCGCACCCGAGCAGGTGGTGCTGTCGTCGTGCGACGTCGGCCAGGCGGTGGTCCGCGACGGCGACGAGGTCCTCGGCTTCACGGCGGCGTTGCTCTACGGCGGCAGCCGCACGGTCGTCTCCAGCGTGGCGCGGGTCGACGACCGGACGGCCGGCGGGGTGATGCTGGCCTACCACCGGGCGCTCTCGGCGGGCACACCCCCTGCGCGTGCCCTGGCCGACGCGGCCCAGGCGGAACCGCTGATGCCGTTCGTCTGCTTCGGCCGTAGCTGACTCTCTTTTCGACGCCTGGGCAGCTCCGAGGTTGCTTTCCGGTGATCGACCCCATCGCGGCGCATCCCCGGGCGGCCCCCGGGCATCTCTCACTGTGAGTCCAGTTGATCACGGAACGAGGGAGGATGACCATGAAGCGAACCGCAACCGCGCTGATCGTCGGGGGTCTGGCGGCCGGCGGCCTGGTCCTGGCGGCCGGGGCCGCGAACGCCATGCCGAGCGACACGCCGTGCGGTGCTTCGGACGTCCGGGTGTCCGTCGCGCCGGACCCGTCGCACGCCGCCGGGCACGAGGCCTACGTCCTCACCTACACCGCGGCTTCGCCGACGACGAACTGCAAGCTCGAGGGCGCGCCGACGGCGTTGACCTTCATCGCCGGCGGGCAGCGGCTGCCGGTCACCGCGACCCCGGACGGCAGCGAGTCCGTGCCGGTGAACCTGCGTGACGGCCACCCGGCCGTGTCGCGGATCGTGCAGCGCTCGGCCGCGACGCCGTCCGCCGTGCCGTCGTTCGTGACGTTCGACCTGCCGACCGGCCCGTACGGCCAGCCGGTGAGCGTCGAGTGGCCCGCGGGCGCGCCGCTGAAGGGCGGCACCGTGCAGGTCACGCCGGTCAGCAACTGATTTCGGGAGGGGAACTCACATGAAGCGCATCTTGGTGGGGATCGGCACCGCCGCGGGGGCGTTCGCGCTGGCGGCTTGCGGGACTTCGACGGCGGCGGCTCCGGCTCCGGCTGCCGCGGCTCCGGTGGCTCAGGCTCCGGCGCGGGGGGCGTCCGGTGGCGGGGTGGCCCCGGCGTCGGCGGGCACGCCGCGGTGCACCACGGCCGACCTCGAGGTCCTGCTGGGCAAGCCGGCCGAGAAGAACGACGCGCCGGGCCAGTTCGACATCCCGCTGACCTACCGCAACACCACGAACCACACGTGCGGCCTGTACGGCGTGCCGGGCGTCGACCTGAACGGCCCGGACGACGCGACGTTCGGCCCGGTGTACCACCTGCCGCGCGTCGACAACGGCGTGAAGTACAACGAGGTCCCCGCGGGGACGACGGCGTCGGCGACGATCACGGTGCTCACGCCGGCCGAGGGTGGCGCGTCGTGGACGCCGACCAAGCTCACCACGATCCCGCCGGGTTCGACGAAGGCGCTGACGGTGAAGTGGCCGTCGGACCTGCCGGTGCTCCGCCAGGACGCGGCGACCCACCCGGGTTCGTACGTGAACGGCATCCTGGCCGACCCGGCCTGAAAATCTCTTCGTCACTCGATCGGGTGAAGCGGGGAGCCGCGCGTCATTCCTGGCGTGGGGCTCCCTCTTTCTCGGTGCGGCGGTAACCGGCCGGCACGCCCCCCGACTGGCCGGTTACCGCTGCGGCCTTTCTACGCACGGTGGAGCAGCACGACGGAGTCCGTCTCCGCGACGCGCAGGTATCCCGTGCTCTCCAGCTCCTCCGCCGCGAACGCCTTCGTGGCCAGGGTCGTCGGCCAGGACTGCTCCGGCCTCGCCACCGCCACCCACTCCGGCCGCTCCGCCGACACGCCGTCGAAGAACAGCACCGTGCAGCGGGACGTCAGCCGCGGGGCCAGCCGGTTCGAGGCCAGGACGTCCGCGCCGTCCGGGATCCGGGCGAGCACCGCGTCGATGCCGGCCCGTTGTGACGGCGTCCAGACGCCGTCGCTCAGGTGCGCCGCCTGCAATCCCAGCGAGCCCAGCCCGGCCACCAGCGCGCACGCCGGGAGCAGCGTCCGGAAGCGCGGTCCGCAGCGCCGGACGCCGTCCGCCGCCGCGAGGAACACGATCGGCATCAGGACCGCGCTGTAGTGGTAGCCCATGCCCCAGTAGCGGTCGTTCGCCGAGACCAGCCGCCACAGCAGCGTCGGCACCGCCAGCAGCAGCACCGGGGATCGCAGCGCCGTGAACGCCGTCGGCGCCACCAGGGCCAGCAGCATCGACACCTTGACGATCGACCCGCCGAAGGGGTTGAAGCCGCCGCTGTGCGCGTAGGCGCCGGCCGGGTTCAGCAGCGGCAGCACGACCGTCACCAGCAGAACCGTGGTGGCCACGCCGAAGCCGATGACCGCCCACCCGAGCCGGCGCTGCCGGTTGAGCACCAGGACGACGCCCACCGCGGCGAGCGTCATCGGCAGGTCCTCCTTGACCAGCACCAGCGGCAGCGCGCACCACACCGCCGCCCGCCACCGTTCGCGCAGCAGGTGCTCCGCGGCGAACGCCACCATCGGGACGGCGAAGCAGACCTCGTGGAAGTCGAAGTTCACCGCGGAAAGCAGCCCCCACGAGAGCACGTACCCCGCGGCCACGACCGCACCGCGGCGGGCGCCCAGCACGCGGGAAGCGCAGCGCGTCACGGGCACCACCGACAGCGCGAACAGGAAGGCCTGCGCGACCAGCAGGCACGCCGGGGACGGCCAGAGCCGGTAGAACGGCGCGAGCAGCGCCAGGATCGGGTGGAAGTGGTCGCCGAGCGTCGGCCAGTCCGCGCCGAGCAGGTCCGACACCGGCCAGTGCCCGTGCGCGTAGGACCGCACCGCCTGCTCGAAGATCCCGAGGTCGAACCCGCTCGCGTCGAACGTCCGGAGCCGTTCCGACGACCAGCCGGCGTACCCGGCGAAGGCGACCGCGGCGACGACGTAGGGGGCCCTGCGGGTGGCGCGCGCCGGAGCCGGCGCGAGGTCGATCAGCATGGCGGGATGCTCTTGAGACCATGCTGAACCGGAGCTTAAGCGAGCTGAAGACGTCTTCAGGCAAGCGGAAGGCGCAGCTCCAGACGCGCACCGGACGCGCCGTCGGCGACGCGCAACGTGCCCCCGTGCGTGCGCGCGATCTCCGCGGCGATCGCCAGGCCCAGCCCGGAACCGCCGTCGTCTTCGCGGGCGCGGTCCTCGTCGAGCCGCACGAACCGGTCGAAGACGCGCTCGCGCTGCCCGGCCGGAATGCCGGGCCCGTCGTCATCGACCGTCAGCACGCATTGGCCGCCGGACGCGGTGAGCGTGACCGTCACGCGGCTCTTCGCGTGGCGCTGGGCGTTGTCGACGAGGTTGCGCAGCACGCGCTCCAGGCGTCCGGCGTGGCCGCGCACCACCGGAGACGCTTCGAGCTGCACCTCGACGCCGTCGTGCGGGACCCGCGCGGCGACGTGCGCGGTCACCAGGTCCGCCAGCGCGACCGGCTCGGTCCCGGCCGGCTGGTCCGCGTCCAGCTTGCTGAGCAGCAGCAGGTCCGCGGCCAGCGTCTCCATCCGCGTCACGTCGAGCACGGCGTTTTCGCAGCTGCGGCGCCAGTCGAGCCGGTCGGGGTGGGCGAGCTGCACCTCGAGCTGGGTGCGCAGCGACGCCAGCGGGGTGCGCAGCTCGTGCGACGCGTCCGCGGTGAACTGGCTCTGCCGCCGCACCGACCGGTCGAGCCGGGCCAGCATCTCGTTCATCGTCACGGCGAGCTCGGTGATCTCGTCGCCGGAGTCCGGCACCGGCACGCGGCGGCCGAGGTCGCCCGCGCGCACACCGTCGACCTCGGCGCGGAGGCCGCCCACCGCGCGCAGCGACCGCCGCACGGCGAACCAGGCGACGCCGCCGACGAGCAGCGCGGCCGCGGGCACGCCGCCCCAGAGGATCCGCTGCGCGGTGGTCACGGTTTCGAGCCCGATGGGGTCGATCGGCACCGACGCCCGGACGAAGTGCTTCTGGTCGAGGGTCCCGGACTGCGACACGACGGTGTTGCCGCCGCCGAAAGGCCGGCTCAGCACGCAGTCCGGTCCGTAGACGATGGCCTTGCCGGCGGTCGTACCGGCGGTGCCGGGGTCGGTCGGGCAGCCGGTGTCGCCCGACTTGTCGCGGCTGATCCAGTAGCCGGTGTAGTCGAGCTGCTTGGCGATGTCGACGGGCTTGACCCCGGCGTCGAGCAGCGAGCCGACCGCCCGGGCCTTCTCGCTGGCGAGCTGGCTCGCGGAGCTTTCCAGGCCGCCGCGCAGCGCCCGCACGAACCAGTACGACCCGAGGCCGAGGACGAGTGCCGAAGCGAGCGCGGCGAAGAGGGCGACCCGCCACCGGGTCGACCGGGGCAGGAGCCGGATCATGAGCAGAAGATAACCGCACCTGGGGAGACCCGGGACGCCGTCCGGCCTCCTACCGTCGAATCCGTGACGCTCGAGAAGTGGCAGGCGGTGCGCGCCGCGCTGCCGGAGACCGGTGCCCGGTTCGCGGACCTGGTGGCCGGCGTGCGGTACGGGCACGTGACGTCGCTCGGGGAGTGGACGATCGCCGAAACGGCGTCGCACGTCGGGATGATCGCGCTGATGTACACGTCGATGATCCGCGGCGACGGCGGTCCGCTGCCGCTGCCGGGTCTCGAAGAGCCGATCGACACGGCCAGCGTGGACACGATCTCGCGGATGAACGCGCTCGCGCTCGAGCTGTACCCGGAACGCGACCCCGCCCGGCTGGCCGAGCGCCTCCGCGCGGACATCGCCGAGGTGCTGCTCGTCAGCGCGGACCTGGACCCGGAGAAACCGGTGTGGTGGCTGGGCGGCTCGCGCGTGCCGGTGGCCGGCGTGCTCGCGCACCTGGTCAACGAGATGCTGCTGCACGGCCTCGACATCGCCCGCGCGATCCGGCGGCCGTGGCCTATCCCGGCGGCGCACGAGGCGTTGTTCCTGGAGCTGTTCCTGTTCGGCATGGTGCGCAACGACATGGGCCGCCTGCTCGACGACGCGACGCCGTCCCCGCGCCGGATCGCGGTCGAGTTCCGGTCGGCGCACACGAAACCCGCCGTGCTGGCGCTCCGGCACGGCGAATTGCGCTTCGAGGAACCGGACGGCGGCGCCGACGTGCGGCTGACGTTCGACCCGGCGGTCCTGGTGCCGATGATGTTCGGCCGGATCTCCAAGGCGCGAGCCGTACTGGGCGGCGGCGTCCGGATCGGCGGGCCGCGGCCGTGGCTGCTGCCCGCGTTCCTGAAGACCGTGCGGATGCCCTAGTTCAGGACGCGGTAGATCAGGTGCGTCGCGTTCGGCGTCTCCTCGACGGCGGTGCGCTCGAGCTTCACGTGCGCGCCGGTCTCGGCGTCGAACAGGCGGACCCCGGCGCCGAACAGCAGCGGGACGACGTGCAGGCGCAACTCGTCGACCAGCCCGGCCAGCAGGTACTGGCGCAGGGTCGTGCCGCCGCCCATCAGCAGGACGTTCTCCTCGCCCGCCGCCGCTTTCGCCTGCCGCAGCGCGCTTTCCGGGCCGTCGGTGACGAACGTGAACGTCGTCGGCCCCTTCACCACGGGCTCGTGCGGGCGGTTGGTGACGACGAAGACGGGCTTCTTGAAGGTGCCGTCGTCGCCCCAGGGGTCGACGCCGACGTCGAACATCGTGCGGCCGACGACGAACGCGCCCGTGCCGTCGAAGAGCCGCTTGCCGATGCCGGCCTCGGCGTCCGTGCCCTCGAACAGCCACTGGTGCAGAAGATCGCCGTCCTGGCCGAGGGGGTGCTCGGTGCTGGTGTCCGGCCCGGCGACGATCCCGTCCGCCGACACGCTGATCTCCGCGATCACCTTCACCAGCCGTCGCCCCACTCCGCGTCGCGGGCCGCGCGGTACCGCGGGCCCTGCTTCTTCGAGACTGCCACGCCGGGCTTGAGCCCGTCCGACGAAGTGCACAGATCGAGCGCGACCCAGCCCTTGTGCTTCTTCGGGTGGCGGATGATCCGCGCGTCCGGCCGCTCCGGCGCCGACCGCGACGCGACGACGTAGGCGAACTTCTCGTCCTCGAACCCGAGCGTGCCCGCCTTGAGCCGCCGGTGCAGCCCCGACCGCGGCAGCCGCGCGGAGAAGTGGCACCAGTCCGCGCCGGGCACGATCGGGCAGACGTCGTCGTGCGGGCACGGCGCGACGACGTGCAGGCCCAGCTCGACCAGCTGCGCGCGGGCGGCACGGATCCGCTCGTAGCCCGCGGGGGTGCCCGGCTCGATCAGCGCGACCGCCCCGGCCTTCCCCGCCAGCCAGCGCACGACGTCGGCACGGGTGGCGTCCGGCAGCTCGCCGAGGACGTAGGACAGCGTCACGAGGTCGGCTTCCGGCGACGGCGCGGCCGGGTCGACGAGCCCGCGCCGCCACTCGGCGTCCCGGACCGCCGCGTTCCTCGCACCCGCGGCGAGCCGCTTGCCGAGCCCGATGGCCCCGGCGACCTGCTCGACGACCGTGCACTTCACGAGCGACGGCCAGACGCCGGCGGCCGCCCAGACCGCGGCGCCGGTGCCGCCACCGACGTCGACCTGCGTCCGCGGCTCGAATCCGGGCGTGCGCGAAGCGGCCTCGGCGAGCACAGCGTGGACGGCGGCGTAGGTGGCCGGCATCCGGTAGCCGGCGTACGCGGCGACGTCGGCTTCGGAGCTGAGGATGGGTGAGGTCGCCGCGTCACCCTGGCGGTAGCGCGTGCTGAGCCGGTCGACGGACTGCGTCAGCCGCGGCACGGGGTGCCGGGCCAGCTCGTCGTCGAGCGCGGAGGAGAGGTCGTCGGGGAGTACCGCCACGACCGGAGATTCTCCCCTGTCCGAATTGCCCCGCCGAAGCGGCCCTGAGCTGCTAGTTTTCCGTCGCGAAAGTTTTTTGGCGGAAGCTGTCGATCCGGGACGCGGCCGTTCGACGCGTAGGCAGACCGAGCGAGAGGAGACCGCGATGCGGTTCATGGTGATCGTCAAGACGAACGAGGCCACCGACGGCAAGGCCCCGAGCGCCGAGCTGCTGGCCGAGATGGGGAAGTTCAACGAGGAGATGGTCAAGGCCGGCATCCTGCTGGCCGGCGAGGGCCTCGCGCCGAGCTCGGAAGGCGCCCGGGTCGTCTTCGACGGCAAGGAGACCCCGACGGTCGTCGACGGCCCGTTCACCGAGTCGAAGGAGCTCGTCGGCGGGTTCTGGATCCTGCAGGTCCGCGACCGCGAGGAAGCGATCGAGTGGATCAAGCGGATGCCGAACCCCGACGGCGAGCCCGGCGAGGTCGAGATCCGGCGCGTCGCCGAGGCGTCCGACCTCGAGAACATGACGCCCGAGCTCGAAGAGCTGGAGGGACGTCTGCGCGCGCAGAGCGCCGCCCGGGAGGCCTGATGCGGTTCCTGGTGATGGTGAAGGCCAGTCCCGAGTCCGAGGCGGCCGGGTACCAGCCCGGCGCCGTGGAGCTGGCCGAGATGTCGAAGTTCAACGAGCGCCTGCTGAACGAGGGCCGGATCGTGCTGGCCGAGGGCCTCACGTCGAGCGCGGAAGGCGTGCGCGTCGTCTTCGACGGCGATGTCGAGCCGAAGGTCATCGACGGGCCCTTCGCGGAGACGAAGGAGCTGGTCGCCGGGTTCTGGGTGCTGAACGGCGAATCGCTCGAGGACGTCGTCGAGCTGATGCGGCAGGCACCGAATCCGGAGGAGCGGGGTGGCGTGATCGAGATCCGCACGATCAGCGAATAGCGGGTTGCACCGCGCCGGATCACCCTGTCTGATGGCCGGGTGACGGTTGCGGACACCCGGAGCACGGTGGAGACGGTTTGGCGGATCGAGTCGCCGCGGCTCATCGCGGGTCTGGCCCGCATGGCCCGCGGTGACGTCGGCCTGGCCGAGGAGCTGGCGCAGGACGCGCTCGTCGCGGCGCTGGAGCAGTGGCCGGAGTCCGGCGTGCCCCGCAACCCCGGCGCGTGGCTGATGACCATCGCCAAGCGCCGCGCGGTCGACCAGTTCCGCCGCAACGAGCGGTACGCGGAGAAGCTCGAAGAGGTCGGGCGCGACCAGCAGCTCGGCGAGGGCGTCCTGCCCGACTTCGACGCGGCGCTCGACGACCACATCGAAGACGACCTGCTGCGCCTGCTGTTCGTCGCCTGCCACCCGGTGCTGAACACGCAGGCCCGCGTCGCGCTGACGCTGCGCATGCTCGGCGGCCTGACCACCGACGAGATCGCGCGCGCCTTCCTGGTCCGCGAATCGACGATCGCCCAGCGGATCGTGCGGGCGAAGAAGGCCCTCGCCGAGGCGAAGGTGCCGTTCGAGGTACCGGAGGGCGACGAGCGCGTGGCCCGGCTGTCGTCGGTGCTCGAGGTCATCTACCTGGTCTTCAACGAGGGCTACTCGGCCACCCGCGGCGACGACTGGATGCGGCCGGCGCTGTGCGAGGAGGCGATGCGCCTCGGCCGCGTCCTGGCCGGGCTGATCCCGGGCGAGTCCGAAGTCCACGGTCTGGTCGCGCTGATGGAGCTGCAGTCGTCGCGCTCGAAGGCCCGCACGGGCCCGAACGGCGAGCCGGTGCTCCTGCTGGAGCAGGACCGAGCCCGCTGGGACCGCCTCCTGATCCAGCACGGCCTGGCGGCCCTGACCCTGTCGGAGCAGATCGCCGACGGCGCGTACGGCCCGTATTCCGCGCAGGCGGCGATCGCGGCGTGCCACGCCAGAGCCCGGACGGCGGACGAGACGGACTGGTCCCGCATCGCGGCGTTGTACGAGGGCCTGGGCAAGCTCCAGCCGTCCCCGGTGATCGAGCTGAACCGCGGAGTGGCGGTGGCGATGGCGTACGGCCCGGAGGCGGGCCTGGAGATCGTGGACGGGGTAGCCGACGAGCCGGCGTTGAAGGACTACCACCTGCTCCCCAGCGTCCGCGGCGATCTGCTGGAGAAGCTGGGCCGGCTGGCGGAGGCGGAGGCGGAGTTCAGGCGGGCGGCGGAGATGACGGAGAACGCCCGCGAGCGCGCGTTGCTCCTGGACCGCGCGACGGCGGTGGGTCGCTGACACCGTGCTGGCCTCGCTGCTGCCCGGCTTCCGGGACGTCCGCAGTGCGCTGGTGGCGGGCTACATGTGGTTCTGCGCCGGCTGGCTCCTGATCGGCCACTACCACCCACCGCAGGCTGGGTTGCTGGGGAAACCGGCGCTGGACCTGCTGGAGCTGTTCGGCACCGGCGGCCGGCTCGCCGCGATCAGCGTGCTGTGCCTGCTGATCGGCGAGGTGACGGGCACCCTGGTGCAGTCGGTGTTCTTCCAGCTGAGCGTCGCCTACCTGCGGCGGCTCACCCCCGAACGCCTCGATCCGCGGCCGCGCGGGCCGCTCACGGTGTTCCTCGACGCGGTGCGGGAGGTGCTGTACATGTCACCGCGGCTGATCGTCGCGAAGCCCGAGCTGTACGCCGAATTCAGCCGCATCAAGGGGGAAAGCGAGTTCCGCGACGCCATCCTGCTGCCGTTGCCGGTCCTCGCGGTGGCGGTGTGCGCCGACCTGTCCGCGCCCGGGTGGGTCAAGGCGCTGCTCCTGGCGGGGACCGTGATCGCCGACGGCTACCTGTTCGCGCAGGCTCGCCAGCGGTTCCGCCAGGCGCACAGCCTGATCTCGCACAGCATCGCCGACGGGACGATCAGGTCGGCGGCGATCGCCGACTGGGAGTCATCGATCGCGCCAGGAGAGCGGTGACAAGGTCAGCGCCGCTTCGGCGATCTTCCGCGCCGTCTCCGTCGTGAGGCCCTTCCGCGCCGACTCGATCCACTCGTCGACGCGCCGCACCCCGACGTCCCGGTACTCCAGCGCCTGCAGCAGCATCTCCAGCTTGTCGGCGTCCTTCGCACACAACGCCTCGGCGGACGAGCGGGTCTCGTACTCGTCCACGGCCTCCCGCACCAGCGAGCGCGAACTGTCCGGCAGGGACGCCGTCTGGTCGGCCGTGATCTGCCGCGGCGACGGCTTCCGCAGGTAGTCGACGGCCGTCAGCGGAAGGTCACCCGTCCGGGTCTCCTGCGTGTCGTGCCACAGGGCGAGGAACGCCGCCCGCTCCGGCGATGCCCCTTCCTCCGCCGCGATCAGCGCCGCCAGCTGGGCCGCCCGCAGGCTGTGCTCGCCGACCGACTCCGGGTCGCGCACCCCGGCGTGCCACCAGCCCGACCGCCGGACGCGCTTCAGGAGTCCCAGCTCGTACCCGAAGGACGCCAGACCATCAGAGCTCATCCGCCCAGCCTAGGGCGTCGGGATCATCGCCGTGAGGATCGTCGCCTGCAGCAGGGAGATCACGCCGACCACCGCGGTCAGCAGCAGCGACCACAGGAACGTCTGGCGCAGCAGCGATCCCTCCTTGCCGCTCTGCCCGATCGCCGTCGCGCCGATCGACAGGTTCTGCGGCGAGATCATCTTGCCCATCACGCCACCCGAGGTGTTCGTCGCGCCCGCGAGGATCGGATTCAGGTTCAGCTGCTGGGCCGAGATCACCTGCATCGGGCCGAACAGGCTGTTCGTCGACGCGTCCGACCCGGTCAGGAACACGCCCAGCCAGCCGATGTACGCCGAGAACAGCGGGAAGACCGCACCCGTCGTCGCCAGGGCCAGGCCCAGCGTCTGCGTCGCGCCCGAGTAGTTCATGACGAACGCGATCGCCAGGATCATGAAGATCGTCGCGAGCGCCCAGCGCATCTGGACCAGCGTCTGCCGGTACGTCTTGGCCAGCAGCCCGGCCCGTCCGCCCATCGCGAAGCCGGCGATGACCGCCGCGATCAGGGCCACCGTGCCGGGTGAGTACAGGAAGTCGACCGTGAACGTCGCCGCGTACGGCGCGTTCTTCGCGGTGATCGGCGGGTGCTGGACGACGTGGTTGTGCAGCCCCGGCCAGGCGAAGATCCAGTCCGCCTTGTGCAGCAGCTTCGTCAGGTCGAGCCAAGCGGGCAGGTTCTTGAAGATCGTGCCGATCCGCGACAGGAAGATCGCCAGGATCAGGATGATGTAGGGCATCCACGCGTAGAGCGCGCCGCGTTCGGACTGCGCCGCACCCAGGCTCTTGACAGCGCTTTCTTCGCCCTCGAACCGCCACACCGACGCCGGCTGCCAGAACCGCGTCAGGATCCACAGCGCGGCCATCGCCGTGAG
The DNA here is from genome assembly GCF_040629235.1 of Amycolatopsis sp. NPDC005961. Taxonomy (NCBI): domain Bacteria; kingdom Bacillati; phylum Actinomycetota; class Actinomycetes; order Pseudonocardiales; family Pseudonocardiaceae; genus Amycolatopsis; species Amycolatopsis sp. NPDC005961. Next base: position 45,952 of record NZ_JBEXVF010000019.1, read on the forward strand.
CGCGGCGAGGACGTCGACCAGGCTGGCGCTGATGTAGTTGGACGCGACGAACTGCATGGCCGCGAACGCGAGCCCGGCGGTCAGCACCGCCGGCCACACCTCGAGCATGCGCTTCCAGCCGGCCAGGACCACGACCAGGAACGCCGGGATGATCAGCGCCAGCACCGGCACCTGGCGGCCCACCGCCGCCGAGAACAGCTCGGTCGCCTGGTCCGGCTTGAGGTGCATGATCGGCGCGGTCAGCCGGCCGAGCACGATCAGCGGGTTGCCGAGGCCGCCGAACGCGACCGGCGCGGTGTTCGCCAGCAGCGCCAGCACGACGGCCTTCACCGGCGGGAACCCGAGCGCGGCCATCATCGCCGCGGTGATCGCGATCGGCGACCCGCCGCCGGCGACGCCTTCGAGGAGCGCGCCGAAGCCGAACGCGATGAGCAGCGCCTGCAGCCGCCGGTCCTCGCTGAACCCCGCGAGCACGCGCTTGATCGCGTCGAACCGGCCGGTGGCGACGGTGACGTTGTGGAAGTACACGGCGTGGAAAGCGATCCAGGCCACCGACCACACGCCGAAGAGCACGCCCATCGCCGCGGAGTCGAACGCCAGCGCGGCCGGCATCCGGTACAGCAGCAGGGCGACGCCGAGCGCGGTGACCAGCGCGAGCGCGGCCGAGAGGTGCGCGGAGAAGCGGATCACGCCGAGCGCGACCAGCAGCACGATGATCGGGAGCGCGGCGAGCAGCGCGGAGACCCACAGCCCGCCCGCCGGCTGGTAGTCCTGGATCCAGGTCATCCCCGCTGCCCCCGCACGTATCCGAGCCGCAGTGAAAGGGCGGCGGCGGTTCCGGCCACGGAGGCACCGAGCTCGTCGAGGCGGCGCAGCACGCGCGGCGCCGGCCCGGCGATGCTGATGGCGGCGATCGGCCGGCCGGAGTGGTCGCGCACGGCGGCGGCGACGCACCCGACGTCCGGCTCGTTCTCGACCTCGTCGATCGCCCAGCCACGACGGCTGGTGCGCGCGAGGTCGTCGAGCAGCCGGAGCGGGTCGTTGATCGTCTTGAGCGTCAGGGAATCGAGCTTCATCCGCCGGACGCGCTCGGCCCGGTCGGCTTCGGGCAGCGCGGCGAGCCAGGCTTTCCCGAGCGACGTGGCGTGCTGCGGCCGCCGGGTGCCGAGGCGGCAGGCGAGGGTGACGGCGCTGGCACTGCGTTCGGTGGCGACGTAGACCATGGTGTCGTTGTCGGGAACGGCGAGGTAGGTGGTCTCCCCGGACCGTTCGGCGAGCGACGCGAGATACCGCGGCGCACACCGGTGCAGATCGGTGGCGGCCATGGCCCGCGCGCCGAGCTCCACGAGCCGGGTCCCCAGCCGTACGCGGCCGGTGACCTGGTCGGCTTCGAGGTATTCGAGACTCTTCAGGGTGCCGACGATGCGGTAGGCGGCACTGCGGGAAAGCCCCAGTTGCCGCGCGATCGCATTGGTGGAAATCTCCTGGTGCCGACCCACGTGCTCGAGCACCGCGAGTCCGCGTTCGAGAGTTCCGCTGTTCTCCAGTGCGCGCTCCGGTCCCACGATGCCCTCCGTTGGACGTTCCCGGTTTCCGTTCAGCGGTACGCATTTCCGCTGGGTGGGGTTGGACGGTAACACCTCCGATGTATGTGGGGAAGATCTTGAAACGTCTCAGCAGAATGCGGTTACTTGCGCAGGCTAATTGGTACAACCTCCGATGGTTAAGTTTCCTACCTATGGCGGTTGCGGAGGTGTTGACGGCCTCGTTCGACAAGTTCGACCGAGGGTGGTTCATATTCGTGAATGGGTCGTGAAGGAAGTAGAGGGTTGTCAACAGGCCGGCCGTAATGTGGACAAGCGGGGGTGGGCGGGTCTTTTGGGCCGGTTTTGTCCGGGGCGGCCGATACGCTGGAAGCGGGGACGCCCCCCCCAGGGACGGGCGGGGGCTGTGTCGGCGGGGGCTGTGTCGGCGGGGGCTGTGTCGGCGGGGGCTGTGTCGGCGGGGGCTGTGTCGGCGGGGGCTGTGTCGGCGGGGGCTGTGTCGGCCCCGCAGCTGCGAGGCTGGTCGCAGCGGGCTCCACTGCGGCATGACATCACCGTCGCCCAAGCGGCGCGACGGCATCCGTAAACGCCGCCGGGAGCCGCAAGCCGGTCACGCGGGCCCACTGCGGCGTGCCGCGTCATGACCGGCTCGTCCACGACGTCAGCCGGGGCGGACGGCCGACCGGGCAACCGGCACGACCGTCCCGAATGGCTCATTCAAGACGAACGACGCCGCCGGAGCAGGGCGGGGAGACCCGAGTCACGGACTCAGCAAACTCACAGCGCCCACCGAGCACCATCCAGGCGATGACCGCCCGAAACCCCTTCCGTACCCGCGCGTCCGTGGCCGCCGGGCGGGTCAGTGCCTGGCTCTCCCGGCACGCCGGCCTCGGCCAGGGCGGCGTCATCGGCGGCCGCGTCACGCTCGCCCTCGACCCCACGGCTCTGAAGACCCTCGGCCGGGAACGCACCGTCGTCCTCGTCACCGGCACCAACGGCAAGACCACCACGGCCCTGATGATCACCCGGGCCCTCGAAGCGCTCGCCGAGGTCGCCGCCAACAGCGATGGGGCCAACATGCCCGACGGCATCCTCGCCGCCCTGGCCGCGCGCCCCGACGCTCCCTATGCCGTCCTCGAAGTCGATGAGACCTACCTGCCCTGGGTTGCCGAACAGCTGCGCCCCGCCGTTCTCGTCCTGCTCAACCTCAGCCGGGACCAGCTCGACCGCGTCGGCGAGGTGCGGTCGACCGAACGCGATCTGCGCGCCGCGATCGCCTGCCATCCTGAAACCACGATTGTCGCCAATTGCGACGACGTTCTCGTCGCCTCCGCCGCGACCGCGGCCGCCAAGCCGCTCTGGGTCGGCACCGGCCGCCGCTGGACCGGGGACTCGACCTCCTGCCCGCGCTGCGACGGCCTGATCGTCCACGAAAAAGACCACTGGAGCTGCGCCTGCGGCCTGGCCCGCCCCGAACCCACCTGGACCCTCGACGGCGACCTCGTCCGCACGCCCGGCGGTCGTCAAGTCGACCTGGACCTGCGCCTGCCCGGGGACGCGAACCGGGCCAACGCCGCCTTCGCGCTCGCCGCCGCGCACCGGCTGGGCGTGCCGCCGCACACCGCCGCCGCGCGGCTGCGGACCATCACCGACATCGGCGGCCGCTACCGGACCATCCGCCGGTCGCGGCACTCCGTGCGGCTGATGCTGGCCAAGAACCCGGCCGGCTGGGTCGAAACGCTGCGCGTGCTCGACGAAGACACCCCGGTCGTCGTCGCCGTCAACGCCCAGGAAGCCGACGGCCGCGACCTGTCCTGGCTCTGGGACGTGCACTTCGAACGGCTGCGCGGCCGCCAGGTCGTCGTCACCGGCGAGCGCGGCGCCGACCTCGCCGTCCGGCTCTGCTACGCCGAGGTCGCGCACTGGGCCGAGCCCGACCCGGTCGCCGCCATCGACGCGCTGCCGCCCGGCGGGGTCGAGCTCGTCGCCAACTACACCGCGTTCCGCGACCTCGTGGGCAGGCTGCCCGGTGCGTGACTCGATCGTCCACATCGGACTCCTTTTGCCCGAGGTGCTCGGCACCTACGGCGACACCGGCAACGCGCAGGTCCTCTGCCAGCGGCTGCGCTGGCGCGGGCTCGACGCCGAGGTCGTGCCGGTCGGGCTCGGCGAGCCGGTACCGTCCACTTTGGACCTCTACCTGCTCGGCGGCGGCGAGGACGGCGCGCAGGCGCTGGCCGCGGCCCACCTGCGGAAGTACCGACGATCCCTGACCCCCGAATCGGTGGTCTTCGGCGTCTGCGCCGGCCTGCAGGTGCTCGGCACCCGCTTCCGCGGCCTCGACGGCGTCGACCACGACGGTCTCGGCCTGCTCGACGTCGCCACCGAGCCCGGCGTGCGCCGCGCGGTGTCCGAGCTCGTCGCCACGGCGACCGAACTCCTGGACAAAGCCCCGCTCACGGGGTTCGAAAACCACCTCGGCCTCAGCAAGCTCGGCGCCGGCAGCGAGCCGCTCGGCCAGGTCGTGCGCGGCGCCGGCAACGGCGACGGCACCGAAGGCGCGGTGACCGGCCACGTCGTCGGCACCTACCTGCACGGCCCGGCGCTCGCCCGCAACCCCGCGCTGGCGGACCTGCTGCTGACCTGGACGGCCGGGTACCCGCTGCCGCCGCTCGAGCTGCCCGAGGTCGACCGCCTGCGCGTGGAACGGCTCACCGCCACGCGCCGGCGGCGGACGTCGTGACCGCGGCGTTCCGTGGTTACGCTGAGTTGGTGAAACTGGGCAGCGTGATCGCCGCGACCGGCGTGCGGATGCGGACCACCGCGGTGGCCGTCTTCGCGCTCGCGCTGGCCATCGCGGCCGCGCTCGCCGTGGTCGTGGTGCTGCTCGAAGAGTCGCTCGACCGCAGCGTCACCGAGAGTGCCCGCAGCACCGGCCGCCAGGTCGCCATCCAGCTGGTCCGCGAGGGCGCACGTGACCTCAGCGCGTCCGACGTCGCCAGCACCGGCGACACCGAGGCCGTCACCCAGGTGCTCAACGCGCGCGGCGTGCCGATCGCGAGCGACCCGGCGATCGTCGGGCACCCGCCGCTGACCACCGCCCGCCCGCCCGTCGGACAGGAAGCCATCGAGACGCTCCCGCTCGGGCTCAACGGCGACAGCGACGACTACCGCGTCGTGTCGCAGCAGGTCAACGGGCCGGGCGGGCCGTACACGGTGGTCTCGGCGCGCTCGCTGGAGCCGGTGACCGAGGCCTCGACCCGGCTGACGCTGCTGCTCGGGCTGATCGCGATCCCGCTGCTGGCGATCGCCGGGCTCGCGGTCTACCGCGCGGTCGGCTCGGCGCTGCGGCCGGTCGAGCGGATGCGCCGGACCGTCGCCGAGATCTCGACGCGCGACCTCGCCGCCCGCGTCCCGCTGCCGCCGGGTGGCGACGAGGTGCACCGCCTCGCCGTGACCCTCAACGGGATGCTCGGCCGGCTCGCGTCGGCGCAGGCCGCACAACGCCGGTTCGTCGCCGACGCGAGTCATGAGCTGCGCTCGCCGCTGTCCACGATCAGCACCGCGCTCGACGTCTCCGGGCGGCACCCGGAGAGCGCGCAAGACCTGGTGCCGGTGATCGCCAGGGAGACCGCGCGGCTGCGCGAGCTCGTCGACGACCTGCTCATGCTCGCCCGCACCGACGACACGACCGACCGGCCGGCGCGCACGGAGGTCGACCTCGACGACATCGTGCGCGCCGAGGCCGAGCGGGTCCGCGGCGAGTGCGCGCTGGACGTCGAGGTCCGCGCCGGGCCCGCGAAGGTGCGCGGCAGCGAGGCCCAGCTGCGGCGGGCGGTGCGGAACCTGGTCGACAACGCCCGCGGGCACGCGCGCTCGCGCATCCGCGTCGCCAGCTCGGTGCGCGGCGATCTCGCGGTCGTCGAGGTGAGCGACGACGGGCCGGGCGTCGGGGAGGCCGACCGCGACCGGATCTTCGAGCGGTTCGTCCGGCTCGACGCGTCGCGGCAGCGCGGGCACGGCGGCACCGGGCTGGGCCTGCCGATCGTCGCGGGCATCGCGGCACGCCACGGCGGCCGGGCGCGCTACAGCGCGTCGGACGAGCAGGGCGCGCGGTTCGTGCTCGAGCTGCCGGTGCTCGAACTGCCGGAGGAGGAGTAGTGCGCCTGCTGATCGTGGAGGACGAGCGCGAGTTCGCGGAGACGCTGCGGCGCGGGTTGGTCGCCGAGGGGTTCACCGTCGACGTCGCGCACACCGGCCGGGAAGGGCTCTGGCGGGCGACGGAGCAGGAGTACGACGTCGTCGTGCTCGACATCATGCTCCCCGAGCTGTCCGGCTACGAGGTGCTCAAACGCCTGCGGGCGGCCGAGAACTGGACGCCGGTGCTGATGCTCACCGCGAAGGACGGCGAGTACGACGAAGCCGACGCGTTCGACCTCGGCGCCGACGACTACCTGTCGAAGCCGTTCTCCTTCGTCGTCCTGATCGCCCGGCTGCGCGCGCTGCTGCGCCGCGGCGCCCCGGCCCGCCCCGCCGTGCTGGAGGCGGGCGACCTGCGGCTCGACCCCTCCGCGCGGACAGTCCACAGAGGACAGCAGCGGATCGAGCTGACCGCGCGGGAGTTCGGGCTGCTGGAGTTCCTCCTGCGGCGGCCGGGGACCGCGCTGACGAAGAACGAGATCCTCGGCCACGTCTGGGACGCGCACTACGACGGCGACGAGAACGTCGTCGAGGTCTACATCGGCTACCTGCGGCGCAAGATCGACGTGCCGTTCGGCACTCGCACCATCGAGACGGTCCGGGGCGTCGGCTACCGGCTGGTAGACGTTACTCGATCGTGATATTCGGGGCGGAATCCGGGAATTGGTTCCGCTGGCCGTCCGGTGCTGGGCCGTTTGCCGCCGCCGGTTGCCGCAGATCGCCCAGCCGTTCCCGCGAACCGGTGAAAAATACCGTGTCCCAGCTCGTCTGCGGATGGTTGTGCCCGTTGCTACGGTGGGCACCCACCCGAGACCAGGAAAGCGATGACGCAATCGCCGAAGCCGTTCCTTGCCCAAAACAACAATGTCTCCGAAAGCTCTGAGAAATCCGTTTCCCGGCTTCGCGCCGCCGATGCCATCAGGGAAGCGACGGCCCAGTTCGGCGTGGTCACGGGGCTGGCCCCGCACGCCGTGACCGGGCTCCGGACCCGCGCCGAAGGGGGCTGGTCCGTGCTGGTCGACGTCGTCGAGCTGGCCCGGATCCCGGACTCCACCAGCGTGATGGCCACCTACCGGGTGGACCTCGACGCCGACGGCGAGCTCACCGCGTGCGAACGGCTCCGGCGGTTCACGCGGGGTGCCACCGATTCCTGAAAGGAAGAGTGACACGATTGGCCGCTTCGTCCGATTCATTGGCGGACATTCTGGAACGCGTGCTCGACAAGGGTGTCGTGATAGCCGGTGACATCGGCGTCAGCGTCGTCGACGTCGAATTGCTGACGCTGCGGATCCGGCTCTTCATCGCCTCGGCCCAGACCGCCCGGGAAATGGGCATGGACTGGTGGACGAACGACCCGTTCTTCTCGCCGAACGCCGTGCGCGAAGAGCTGGCGGACAGTGCCGGTCAAAAGCTGGACTTGGCGGCGCGCGTCGCCGCACTGGAGGCCCGGGTTCCGGGCGGAAGGGACGCACAGCGGTGAGCACCCGCGAATGGCTCTGCGCGTACGCGATCACCCGCAACCGGGACGGGCTGGACCTCGGCCCGGCGCCCCGGCTCGTCGGCTACCGCGACCTGGGCGTCGTCGTCTCGGAAGTGACGCCGGCGCGCTTCGACCGCCTGGACACGCTCGACCCGGTCGACGGCGCGCTCGCCGAGCTGGCCCGCGAACACGACGCCGTCGTCCGCGCGGTCTTCCGCCACGAACCCGTGCTGCCGCTGCGGTTCGGCACGGTGCTCGACGGCGAAGCTTCCGTGCGGCGGCTCCTGGAGGTCGCCTACGACCAGGCCCGCGACTGCCTCGACGAGGTCGAGGGCCACCGCGAGTGGGGGGTGCGCGTGCGGCACGTCGAGCCGGCCGCGACCACCCGCCCGGACCCCGCGGGGCTGTCGGGCACGCAGTACCTCGTGCGCCGCCGGGAGCGGCTGAAGGCGATCCAGCAGGCCCGCGAAGACGTCGTGGGCGTGGCCGGACGGCTCGAGGAGGCCCTGCGGCGGCACGCCGCCGACAGCATGGGGCGAGCCCGGCCACACGGCGTGCTGGTCAACACCGCCTACCTCGTCGCCGAGGGCCGGGAGGCCGCGTTCCACGCCGAGTTCGAGTGGTTCGCCCGCGAGCTGCGGGAGGCCGGGGCGACGGTGGAGACCACCGGCCCGTGGCCGCCGTACTCGTTCACCGACGTGGAGCTGGGCGTGCTGGCCGATGGCTGAAGCCGAAGTCGTGGCCATCGGCACCGGTTCGGCCGCCGAGGCCGTCGCCGACCTGCTCGACCGCGTGGTGCACCGCGGCGCCGTCGTGACCGGCGACGTGATCATCTCGCTCGCCGGCATCGACCTGGTGCGGCTCGATCTCCGGCTGCTGCTGCTCGGGCTCGAAGAATGAGCGAACCCCTCCGCATCCCCGCCGACACCGGGCGCGGGCTCGGCCACCTCGTCGTCACCGTGCTCGACATCCTCCGCGAGGTGCTGGAACGGCAGGCACTGCGCCGCATGGACTCGCTCACCCCCGCCCAGGTCGAAGACCTCGGCCAGGCCCTCATCGCGCTGGAACTGCGGTTCGCCGAGATCCGCGCGGCCCTCGACGAAAGGACCTAAGTGACCAGACCGGGACAGACCGGCGGCGGCCTCGCCGACACGCTCGACATCCTGCTCGACAAGGGACTCGTCATCGACGCTTCGGTGCGGGTGTCGGTGATCGGGATCGAGCTGCTGGCGATCGAGGCGCGGATCGTGATCGCCAGTGTCGACACCTACATCCGGTACCTCGAAGCGATGCAGCGGCTGCAGAACACGACCGTGCCCGGGCAGATCTCGCAGGGGCTCGGGCAGACGACCGGGCTGATCCCGCCCCCGCCGCCGACGCCCGCGGTGGCGGTGCCGGTGGAACCGGTGATGCCGGTCGAACAGCCGTGACCCTGCAGCTCTACGGCGTCGTGCGCGCCGGGCACCCGCGGGCGCCGCGGACGGTGTGCTGGGACGACCTGGCGATGGTCGTCGGCGAGCCCGAGCCCGATCCGGCGGTGCACCTGGCGGTGGTCTCCGCGCTCGTCGAGGGCGGGCCGGTGCTGCCGGTCCGGTTCGGCACCGTCGCCGACGACGAGGCGGCCGTCCGGGACGAGGTGCTCGCGCCCGCGGCCGAGGAGTACCGCGCCGACCTCGACCGCCTCGACGGCCTGGCCGAGGTGCACGTCTGCCTGCGGTTCACCGAGCCCGGCTCGGCCTGGCGTTCGGCGCGTTCCGACGTGCTGCTGAGCGAGGTCGCCGGACGCGCCCGCGATTCGGTGGCGCTGCCGGCGGGCGAGTCGGCGGACGAGCGGTGGGCGTTCCTGGTCGGGATGGGCGACCTGCTCGTCGTGCGGGACGCGGTCAGCGGGCTGGCCCGCGGTGGCGGCGTCCAGGCGGACTGGGTCGGGCCGCTGCCCGCGTACAGCTTCCTGGAGCGGCGGACGTGCACGCGGTGGAGCTGGTGAGCGACGGCGGAACAGTCGCTGAACACTCTTTTCGGTACTGGCCGCCGTGGCTCGCGGTCGGCGATCCTGGCGTCGTGGCCACCAGTGAAGTCGCGGCGCTTCCCCGCGCTTTCGGCGGGCCCGGCTCGGGGCCGGGCCAGTTCCGCGCGCCGTCCGCGATCGCCGTCGACGTCCGCGGCCGCGTGTGGGTGGCGGACACCGGCAACGACCGCGTGCAGGCGTTCACCCACGACGGCGCGCTCGTGCGCGTGCTGGCCGGACGGCTCAAGGCGCCGGAAGGGGTCGCGGTCGACGCCGCGGGCAACGTCTACGTCGCCGACACCGGCAACCGCCGCGTGGTGCAGTTTTCGTGGTGGGGCGGGTTCGTGCGCGAGTTCGGCGGCCTGGACCGGCCGCGCGGGCTGGCGCTGGACCACGCCGGCCGGTTGCTGGTCGACGACACCGGGCGCGTGGCCCGCTTCGACACGCGCACGGGAGCGGCGCTGTCCGACACGACCGAGCCGATCGGCTCACCGCGCGGCATGGCCGATGACGGCGTCGGCGGGGTCTGGGTGGCCGAGACCGGGAACCACCGCATCGTCCACTTCGGAGCGTCGGCCTAGGTGGATTCGGCCAGCAGCGCCAGCAGGCGATCCCAGTGCAGCCGCAGAGCGGCGGGGTCGAAGGCGTCGGTGTCGGACATCGTGAAGCCGTGGACGGTGCCGGGGTAGATCTCGGACGTGTGGTCGATACCCGCGGCGTCCAGGGTCCGGTTGAGCTCGCCGAGCGCCTCGGGCGTCAGGTCGGTTTCGGCGTGGCCGAAGTGGACCCGGGCGGTGAGCCGGTGCAGGTCGGGTCCGGCGGCCCGCACCGGGGCGTGGAACGCGGCGAGGGCCGCCACCTGGCCGGGGTGGGCCGCGGCGGTGCGTGTCGCGAGGAGGCCGCCGATGCAGTAGCCGGTCACCGCGACCGGTCCCGCGCCGACCTCGGGCCGGGTGCGGAGGAACCGGAGGAAGGCGTCGGCGTCACGCAGGACGCGTTCGGTGGTGTGCGCCTCGATCATGGGCATCAGCTCGGCGAAGATCGCCGGCCGGGCCTCTTCGCCGATGTGCTCGGGAAGGTCGAGCACCGGCGCCGGGCCGGTGCGGTAGAAGAAGTTGGGGACGAGCACGTAGTAGCCGTGGCCGGCCAGTTCGCGGGCCATGTCCCGCAGCACGGGACGGATGCCGAAGCCGTCCGGGTACATCAGCACCCCCGGGTGCCGTCCGTGGCCGGGGAAGACGGCGAAGGCGTCGGCCACGCCGTCGAGGGTGGGGATCCGCAGTGGCGTCGTGAACAGGTTCGTCTCGGTGGTCATCGCCTCGGAGCATAGGGCGCCGGGCGGGCGGCACCGCCTAGTTTTTCGAGATCGCGTTCGTCGCGCGGACCACGGCGGTGCAGCGGTTCTCGACGTACTCGAGCCCGCCCTCTTCGGCGATGCGGCGCGCCTCGGCGGAGACGATGCCCTGCTGCAGCCACAGCGCCTTCGCGCCGATCTCGACGGCGTCGCGGGCGATGCCGGGTGCCTCGGGAGACGGCCGGAACACATCGACCAGGTCGACCGGCTCCGGGATGTCCTTCAGCGACCGGTAGACCTTCTCGCCGAGCAGCTCGGTCGCGGTCGGGTGCACCGGGATGATCCGGAATCCGTGCGCCTGCAGGACCGCCGGCACGCCGTGCGCGGCCTTGGCCGGGTCGCGGCTCAAGCCGACGACGGCGATCGTCTTCGCGCCTTCGAGGATTTCCTCTGCTTTCATACCGGGGGAACGCGCGGCGGGCGTCAAAGCTTCCAGAGCCGCAGGCCGCGGACGCGGTAGACGGGCCAGATCACATGCCACGGCTTCCGGCGGGCGAAGGTCGCGGCACACGTCAGGATGTTGCGGGCGGACGTCACCGCGACCTCGTGCTGGTCCGGCCAGACCGCACCCTTGGCGCCGACGGCGATGCGGAACACCGTCAGCAGCCCGCGGCCCTGGAGGTCGTACTTCGCGCCGGTGTCACCGGAGTCCGGGGCCAGCTCGGCGATCTCGGCGCCGAACGCGCGGGCGGCCTGCGGCGCGACCTCGGCGGGCACGACACCGACACTGCGCGTGATCGCCTTGCCGTGGAGGCGCCGCGCGTACCGGAACAGCAGCGCGCGTTCCCACCACGGGAGCAGGCGGTGGTGCGCCAGCAGCGTGGCGCACTCGCCGTGCCCGATCGCGAAGATGCTCGTCAGCTCGTCGTAGGCGCCGTTCGTCATCGGCTCGTTGAGGTGCAGCCGGACCTCGAACCGCGTGCGCGCGGTGAGCTCGTCGAGCAGCTCGCGGCGATCGAGGCGCGCCTTCGCGCGAGAGAGCGTCCAATCGGACATGGGACCTCCAGGCGTCGCGCACAGGCTAAACGGCGCGCGCCGCCCGGAACAGGAGTTTCAGCCGATCTTCTCGCCGTACATCTCGCCCAAAGGGTCGGAGATCAGCTCGACGCGGGCACCGTCCGGATCGGACAGGTAGATGGAGGTCTCGCTCTCCAGCAGGTACTTCACGCCGGCTTCGTCGAGCTTGTCCTTGATCACGCTCCACCGTTCGGGCGTGACGGACAGGGCCAGGTGGTGCAGTCCACCGAGGACTTCCGCGTACGGGCCGAGGTCCAGACCGGGCAGGTCGAAGAAGGCGACGGCGTTGCCGTTGCCGACGTCGAAGAAGAAGTGGCTCGAGCCGGGGTAGTCGCGGTTCTCGATCAGCTCGGTGAGCGGGAAGCCCAGGATGTCCTGGTAGAACCCGATGGTCCGCTCGACGTCGCTGGAGATCAGCGCGGTGTGGTGGATGCCGCGCCCGTTCGTCGCCGGGCGTTCGGCGGCGGGGTGCAGGTGGCGCTCGCGCAGCTCGTCGCGGATCTCGGCGAGCTTGGTGACCTCGGCCTGGGTCGGTGCCATGTCCCTCACGTCCCTTCCTGGTGGTGTCGTTCACGCTACGCTCCATTTATCTCGCGCGCAAGAGGTTGCCTGGCGAGAGTTCCGTTCAGTGGAACGTCGAGGCTTGTGTGCGGGGTGCGCTCACGGCAGAGTCCCCGGAGTGGACGACAGCTTGGTGCAGGAGGCCGCCGCCGTACTGGCGCGGGCCTACGCGACGCGCGAACCGATCGAGCCGCTGATCAAGACCTACCCGGAAGCGGGGGTCGAAGACGCGTACCGGATCCAGCAGGAGCAGGTGCGGCACTGGGTCGACGGCGGCGACGCCGTCCGCGGGCACAAGGTCGGGCTCGCGTCCGCCGCGATGCAGCGGCAGATGGGCGTCGACCAGCCCGACTACGGGCACCTGACCGGCAGCATGTTCCACCTGGAGCACCAGGCGATCCCGATGTCGGCGTTCCTGCAGCCGCGGATCGAGCCGGAGATCGCGTTCGTGCTCGGCTCGGCGCTGCGCGGCCCCGGCGTCACGGTCGCCGACGCGGTGCGCGCGGTCGACTTCGTCCTGCCGTCGCTGGAGATCGTCGACTCGCGGATCCAGGACTGGAAGATCTCGCTGTTCGACACGATCGCGGACAACGCGTCGTCCGGTGGTGTCGTGCTGGGCAGCAGCCCGACGGCGCTGGGTTCCGTGGACCTGCGGCTGGCCGGCTGCGTCCTCTACCAGAACGGTGCGGTGGCGGCGACGGGCGCGGGCGGCGCGGTGCTCGGCTCGCCGCTGAACTCGCTGGTGTGGCTGGCGAACACGGTCGGCCCGCTGGGCGTCACCCTGGAGCCGGGGCACGTCGTGCTGCCGGGGTCGATGACCCGGGCGATCCCGGTGTCGCCGGGCGACACGGTCGTCGCGACCATGGCCGGCCTGGGCAGTGTCACCGCGGTCTTCGCTCCCGCTACGGAGGAATCGTGAACGTGCGCGAGGCGGCCGCTGCGCTGCTGGGAACGGTTTCGGAGCGTTCGCCGCTCTCGGAGGAGTGGCCCGGGTTGGACGTCGACACGGCGTACGCGATCCAGGACGAGGCTCTGCGGCTGCGACGGGCCCGCGGCGAGACGCTCGTCGGGCTGAAGCTGGGCCTGACGTCGCGGGCGAAGCAGCAGCGGATGGGTATCGATTCGCCGTTGCTGGCCTGGCTGACGGACGCGATGGTCCTGCCGGCGGGCGTTCCCGTGCCTTCGCTGATCCACCCTCGCGCCGAGCCGGAGCTGGTCTTCGTGCTGGGGCGCCGGCTGGCGGGTCCCGGCGTCACCGCGGCGACGGCGCTGGCCGCGGTCGACCGCGTGTACGCCGGCATCGAGGTCATCGACAGCCGGTACGCCGACTACCGCTTCACGCTCCCGGACGCGGTCGCGGACAACGGCTCGTCGGCGTACTTCAGCGTGGGCCCGGTCGGCCTGCCGCCCGCTTCGCTGGACTTGTCCCTGGAAGCGACGCTGTTGGAGGTCGACGGCCAGATCGTCGACACGGCGACCGGCGCGGCGGTCCAGGGCCATCCGGCGGAGGCCCTGGCCTTGGCCGCGAACGCCCTGGGCGCGCGCGGCCTGGCTTTGGAGCCGGGCTGGCTGGTCCTGACCGGCGGCATGACGGACGCGGTCCCGGTCCGCCCCGGCTCCCGCATCGCGGCCCACTTCTCCCACCTGGGCTCGATCACGCTCTCGTCGTAAGCCGTGTCGTCCTCCCAATCACGCGTGATGCCCCTTCAATCACGCGTGATGCCCGCTCAATCACGCGTGTGCGCCACTTCCGCACGGTCGGCGATGCGCGTGATGCCCTTGACCACCCGCGGCCAGACCGCACGGGGCAGGTCGTGGCCCATGCCGGGGACGACGTCGAGGTCCGCGCCCGGGATCGCGCGGGCCGTCGCGCGGCCGCCCGAGACGTGGACCAGCGGGTCGCGGGCGCCGTGGACCACCAGGGCCGGCACCCGCACCTTGCGCAGCCGGGGCCCGCGGTCGCGTTCGGCCATGATCGCCGCGAGCTGACGGACTGTCCCGCCCGGGTGGACGCCGCGGTCGAACGTGCGCTCGGCGCGGTCCCGCATGCGCGCTTCGTCGAACGGGTAGCCCGGCGAGCCGATCAGCCGGAACGTCCGCACGAGCAGCTCGACGTAGTCCGCGCGGTTGCGCGGCGGCGCGCTGAGCAGCATCGACATGGCCTTCGGGCTCGGCCGGCCGACCAGCCGGCCGCCGGTGCTGGACATGATCGACGTCAGCGACAGCACCCGCTCGGGGTGCCGGATCGCCAGGGTCTGCGCGATCATCCCGCCCATCGACGCGCCCACGACGTGCGCGGCGGGAATGCCCAGGACGTCCAGCAGACCGGAGGCGTCGGCGGCCATGTCCGCGAGCGAGTACGGCGCGCGGTGCAGCAGGTACGCCTCCGCGAGGTTGGCCCGGCCGCGCATCCGGCTCGACCGCCCGGCGTCCCGGTTGTCGAACCGGATGACGTGAAACCCCTGCGCGGCAAGGGTTTCGCAGAACTCTTCGTCCCACCAGATCATCGGCGCGCCGAGTCCCATGACGAGCAGCAGTGGCCGGCCGCCCGCGTCGCCGAACGTCTCGTGGCACAGCTCGACGCCGTTGACCGCCGCGACCTGCTCCGCCATCAAGCCTCCCGGGTGTGCTCGGCGGCCAGCTTGGTGAGCTCGGCCAGCGCGTCGTGCAGGTGGTCGATCAGGTCCCAGACGTCCGGGATCAGCTCGCGGCAGGCGACGAGCCCGAAGTCCAGCTTGCCGTCGTAGGACATCACGGTGATGTTCAGCCCGCCACTCGCGTCGGTGATCGCGGACACCGGGTAGTTCGCGAGCAGCCGCGCGCCGGCCAGGTACAGCGGGCTCTGCGACCCGGGCACGTTCGACACGACGAGGTTCACGACCGGCGCGGTGGCCCCGAGGAACTTCATCGTGGCCCGGGCGGCGAGCCCGCCGAGCGCGGCCGGGAGCATCCCGCTGAAGTCGACCAGCCACGACGCCGGCAGCGGCTGGTACCGCTGCTTCGCGGCGACCATCGCCGTGGTGACCTCGGCCAGCCGCGCGGCGGGGTCGGCGAGGTGCGTCGGCAACGGCGCGAGCATGACCGACACCTGGTTGCCGGCGTCCTTGGCCTGCTCGGGCGTGCGTACGGACAGCGGAACGAGCGTGACGAGCGGCTGGTCGGGCAGGGCGTCGTGGTCGACGAGCCACCGGCGCATCACGCTCGCGCACAACGCCATCACGACGTCGTTCACCGTGACGCCGAAGGTGTTCTTGACGTGCTTGACCTCGTCGAGGGGCAGCGAGCCGTACGCGAAGCGGCGGTGCGGGCTGATCGGGCCGTTGAACGGAGTGTCGGGCGCGACGAGCCGCGGCCGGTCGGCTTCGTGGCGCCCGGAGCCCTGGCGGGTGACGCGGTTGAGCACGCTGCCGGCCTTCGCGAGCAGTCCGACGCCGGGGTAGCGGCCGAGGCCGGGGACCTCGTCGAGGTGCTGGAGCAGTTTCGGCACCTGCAGCGCGGCTTTGACGGGGTGCAGCGCGAGGCGTTTCACGCCGTTGAAAGCGAGTTCCGCGCCGCTGGGCACGGGTTCCATTTGCGGCGTCTTGGGCGGTTTTCGCGTGGGTGGCTCGGCGGTGGTGTCCATGAGGACGCCGATGAGCTCGGCCCCGGAGACGCCGTCGATGGCGCTGTGGTGGACCTTCGTGTAGACGGCTTTGGTCCCGCCGCGCAGGCCGTGGATCAGGTAGGCCTCCCAGAGCGGCCGCCGCCGGTCGAGCGGCCGCGCGGTGAGGCGGGAGATCTGCTCCGCGAGCTGCCGTTCGTCGCCCGGCGCGGGGAGAGCGATCTCGCGGACGTGGTACTCGAGGTCGAACTCGGGATCGTCGATCCAGTAGGGGTGGTCGAGCCCGAGCGGTACGGGCAGCAGCCGCCAGCGGAGCGGTTTGGCGAGGTGCAACCGCGAACCGATGTGCTCGCGGAGGTCGTCGAGGGTGAGGGTCTGGTTCGGAGCGGTCGCGGGATCGAGGATCGAGATGCCGCCGACGTGCCCCGTGGTGGTGGTCGACTCGGCGTTGAGGAACTGCACGTCCAGGGCGGTGAGCTGGCGCATCGTGTCTCCTCGGGCTCGGCAAGCCAGTCTGCCCCCGAGGTCGGCGGGGGTAAATCCGCTGGCCGGGTGCGAAGGTGCCGCCCGCTCGGACGGTCAGCGGGCCTTCACGTCGTCCGCCCCCGGCGTGCTCGTGCCGCGGGGTGCCGGGACCTCCGTGCCGTTGCGGTACGCGCGCGCCTGGATTTCGTACAGCTCGTGGTAGACCCCGCCCGTGCTGATCAGTTCCTCGTGGGTGCCCTGCTCGATCAGTCTTCCCTTCTCCAGTACCAGGATGCGGTCCGCCGAGCGGATGTTGGCCAGGCGGTGCGTCACCAGGATCGTCGTGCGGCGGCCGTCGTGGGAGGCACTTGCGTGCTGGAGGCCCGCGAATACCCGGGCCTCCGCGCGGGCGTCCAGGGCCGCCGTGGGTTCGTCGGCCACCAGGATCGAGGCGTCGCGGTAGATGCCGCGGGCGATGCCCATGCGCTGCCACTGGCCGCCGGACAGGTCGTGGCCTTCGTCGAACTTCTTCGACAGCACCGTGTTCTCCTTGGCGGGCAACGACTCGATCACCTCGTCCGCGCCCGAGTAGTCCACCGCTTCGCGCCACGCCCGGCCGTCCGGGTCGGTGCGGCCGAGGCGGCCCACCGTGATGTTGTTCGCCGCCGTCATCGGCCACTCCGCCGGCTCCTGCGCGATCACCGCGATGTTCGCGTGCACCGATGCCGGGTCGGCGTGCGCCAGGTCGACGTCGTCCCAGCGCACCACGCCTTCGTCCGGCGGGTAGAGCCCGGTCAGCAGCTTGCCCAGCGTGGTCTTGCCCGAGCCGTTCTCGCCGACGAGCGCGACCACCTCGCCGCGCCGGATCGTCAGCGAGATGTCCCGCAGTGCCGGGCTCTTCCGGCCCGGGTAGGTGAACGTGACGTTCTCCAGCCGGATCTCGCCCGGGTCGGCCGGCGCGGAAACCGCCGTCGGCGGCGGCTGCCGCTTCACCGACTCCACCAGCAGCTGGTTGTAGAACCCGATGTAGAACGAGTCCTCGTACAGCGAGTTGACCGCGCGCATGGTGTTGGACAGCGCCGTCGACGCCGTGCGCATCGCCAGCACCGCCGTGCCGGCCAGCGCCAGCTCCATCCCGCCGGAGTAGAGCAGCCAGCCGAGCACCAGGTACGCGACGGCGGTGCCGAACCCGGCCGCCGCCCGGCCGGTGGTGCGCACCAGGTTGCTCCGGTGCGCCAGCCGGACCTCCTCCCGCGCCAGGCTGCGCGAGATGCGCCGGTACTCGCCGAGCAACGGTTCCTGCAGCGTCAGCGCGTGGCGTTCGAGGGCCATCGAACGCCAGGTGGCGACCTCTTCGACGACCGACTTGCGGATGTTGCGCCCGACCGTGTCGATGAAGTGCCGGTAGTTCAGCTTCGCGATGCGCGCGGCGGCGAAGCCGTCGGCCGCCGCGGCGAGCAGCAGCACCGGCGCCAGCCACGGGTTGAGCAGGCCCGCGGTGAGCATCGCCGCCGCGAGCGAGATCGCCGACGACGTCAGGTCGGCCACCCGGCGCAGGCTCGTCTCGATCGACCGGACGCCGAACCGCGCGCCCTGCCTGGCCAGCTCCCGGAAGTCCGCGTCCTCGAACGCGATCAGCCCGACGCGCACGACCGCCGCCGTCACCGCGTCGTCCGCCGCCGCGGTGACACGGGGCCGCAGCGCCCCTTCGACGGCCGCGACCGCCGCATCGAGCATCGCGCGCGCCGCGTACGAACCCATGACGACCGCGATCGCCGGCAGCGACTGCAGCACGCGCTCCGGCGTCGGGCCCTGTTCGAGCAGCGCGGTGAAGACGTTCGCGGTGGCCAGCAGCCCGAACGCCGTGACGCAACCCGAGACGACGTGCACGAGGCCGGCCAGCAACGTCAGCTTCGGCGACGTCCGCCAGGCCAGCCGCAGCACGACGGCGATCGCGGCCGGCAACGCGCGCACGGCCTGGCCGAACCCGGCGTCGGCCACGCGTTCGTCGACGCGCGCCCATTCGGGCATCTTGATGTTCTCGACCCCGATCAGCGGGGGCGAGTCCTGAGGCGGTTCGGCGGTTCTGCGCACTCTTACATCTCTACTCCGGGGGTCCGACAATTCCGGACGCCCGAACGGGGCCCTACCCGGTTTTCCGCGTGTACCGCGCGCGCAGGAATGGGCTGAATTCGCGGTCTTCGCCCAGCTTGACGTCGATTTCGTGCGTCAGGGTGGCGCCGTCGGGGGTCAGCCGGTGCCGGGCCACCCCGCGGGCCGTCTTCTTGTCGAGCACGAGCGTGGTGCCGGTCCAGTCGCCGCGGGCGGGTGACTCGGGCGGGAAGCCGTAGCTGTCGAAGCCGTACCAGAGCGTTTCGCCGGACTGCGGGTCGACGGTGAACACGTTGTGCCCCAGGAACTCCGAGCCGTCTTCGCGGTGCTGGCGATAGTGCTGGACCAGCGCGAAGCCGTTGAGGGCCAAGCGGTATTCGCACTCGGCGCGCGCGGTCGAAGCCGGTGCCCACGGCGAGGCGGCGAGGTCTTCGGTGCCGGTCCAGTCGCCCGCGAACGCCTTCAGGGCGTCGTGCGCGGGGTCGAGGGTGGGCATGTCCATGGTCGTCTCCATTTCGACAGGTACCTGTCGATGTGCGAGACTAGCACGCATGCGGTCGCATCGAGCCGAGACTTTCACCCGGGTGGTCGACGCGGTCTTCGCGTGCAACGGCGGTTTCCTCGCGGCGGGTGACGCGCTGACGGAGCCGGTCGGGCTGACGGCGGCCCAGTGGCAGGTCCTCGGCTTCCTCGAGGACGGCCCGGCGACCGCGGCCGAGGTCGCGCGCCGCCGCGGGCTGCGCCGGCAGAGCGTGCAGGAGACGGTGAACCGCCTGCTGCGCAACGGAATGCTCGACCGCCTGCCGAACCCGGCCGACGCGCGGGCGCCGTTGTTGTCGGTGACGCGACGGGCGAAGGAAGCGCTGCGCGAGCTGGGGTCGGCGCAGGTCGGCTGGGCGGAGGACGTGGCGGGATCCGTGTCCCAGGAGGACCTGGAGACGACGCTGCGGACGTTGCGGCGGCTACGGGAGGTCGTGGCCCAGCCGCGGCTGCTCTGACGGCTGGTTCGCCGCGCCGGGGCCGGGGAGCACGTCGATGTCGCGCGCGTGCATCGACTCGCCGCAGTGGGTGCAGCGGAGGTCGACGGTGGTGATCTCGCCGCACGCGTGGTGGCGGTAGAGCACCGGCGGGCCGGCCTCGCCCGCGAGCCACTTGTCGCCCCAGCGGGTCATGGCCATGAGCATGTCGACGAGCTCGGTGCCCATTTCGGTCAGGACGTACTCGTAGCGCGGCCGCCGGTCGTACGGCCGCCGCTCGACGATCCCCTGGTCGGCGAGGTGGTTCAGGCGTTCGGTGAGCACTTTGCGCGAGATGCCGAGGTCGGCCTGGATCTGCTCGAACCGGCTGATGCCGACCCAGACGTCCCGCAGGATCAGGGGTGACCAGGGTTCGCCGATGACGTCGAGCGTGCGCGCGATCGAGCACGCGGCCAGTTCGCTGAAGTTCGTGCGCTGCATGAAGCCACTTTAGCATTCGGGGTTCCCTCAGGGAACTCTGACTGCTACGGTTTGAAGTCTCCTCAAGGAACTCCGAAAGGATCGCGGCGATGAGCAAGGTCTTGAGCGCCCACGCGGTGTCGGTCGACGGGTACATCACCGGCCGCGACGCCGGCCCCGGGCACGGCCTGGGCGACGGCGGCACGCTTTTCGACTGGTACACCGACGGCGACACGCAGAGCCGGGTGTTCGACTTCTTCAAGCTCAGCGCGCCGAGTGCCCGCGTCTTCGACAGCCTCGCCGGCCGCATCGGCGCGGTCGTCGCGGGCCGCAACACCTACGAGGACTCGGACCGCTTCGGCGGCGGCAGCCCGCACCCGGGCGCCCCGCTCTTCCTTGTCAGCAACCGGCCGGCGCCCGAGCTGACCGAGCGGCAGACTCTGTTCGGTGACGTCAAGGAAGCCATCGAGGCCGCTCGCGAGGCAGCCGGCGGGAAGGACGTCGGCCTCATGGGCGGCGGCGTCCTGACCTCGGCGCTCGCCGCGGGGCTCGTCGACGAGGTCGTCCTCCACCAGGTGCCCGTGCTGCTCGGCGGCGGCCGGTCGTTCTTCCAGGAGCTTCCCTCCCACGTCCGGCTCCGGCTGATCGAAGCCGTCGCCGCGCCCGGTGTCACCCACCTCCACTACGCGATCGCCTGAAGGAGACCGTCATGATCAACGCCGACGTCCGCCGCATCCTCGAAACCGCCGTCGTGGGTCACCTCGCCACGCTGCTGCCCGACGGCGCCCCGCACTCGATCCCGATCTGGGTGGATCCGGAAGGGGACCACATCGCGATCATGACCGGCCCGGACTCCCGCAAGGCCCGCAACCTGCGGCGCGACCCGCGAGTGGCGCTCTCCCTGACGCCGGTGGACAACCCGTTCGAGCCGGTGATCATCCGCGGACGAGTCGAGAAGTGGATCGACGGGGACGCGGGCTGGGCGATCATCGACCGGATCGCGACCAAGTACATCGGGCAGCCGTACCCGCGCGAGCAGGCGCGGGAGGTGGCGCTGATCGCGGTGGAGCGCCAGAGCGTGGGCATGGGCTGAGGGGCGGCCGGGGGACGCACTCGCGCGCTGCGGCGCGGGGAAGTCCGAGCCGGTCGTGGGACCGCGTCAGTCCGGCTTGATGCCCAGCAGTGTCAGGAACGTGCGGAACCCGGCCGGCATGTCGACCTCCGCCGGGTCGAGCAGCCACTGCAGCTGCAAGCCGTCCAGGACCGCGATCGCGATCGGCGCCAGCTGTTCCGGCGTCGCTCCCGGCGGGAGCTCGTCGCGGTGGCGTTCGAGCATCTGGGTCATGCCCGCCCGCACCCGCTCGTAGCGGTCGTGGAAGTACTCGCGCGCCGGGTGGTCCTCCGTGACGCTGTCCGCCGCCAGCACCGTGTACGTCTGGACGATCCCCGGCCGGGTCGCGTTGTAGTCGACCAGCTCGGCCAGCTGGTTGACCGTCATCGACGACTCGTCGCCCTGCGGGGCGTGGCCGAAGTGCAGCAGATCCCACTCGTCTCGGGTCTCCAGCACCGCCGCCAGCAGATCCTCCTTCGTGGGGAAGTAATGCATCAGCCCCTGTTGGGTCAGCCCCACGCGGTCGGCCACTGCCGCCAGCGAAGTGCCGCGATAGCCGCGTTCCGCGATCACTTCGAACGCCGCTCGGACGATGCTCGCTCGGCGGTCGGCGCCCCTGGCCCGGGTCATGATCCCGAGCCTACGGGACAAGCTGTCACGGAACCATAACGTTCACTACCCGGCGCCAGGTAGAGTACGGGCCCATGAGCTTCGACGTCGACGCGCTGCTGGCCGAGCTCGACCTGGACGCCAAGGCGAGGCTGCTCGCCGGCCAGGACGTCTGGAGCCTGCCCGGGCTCCCGCGGATCGGGCTCCGGTCCGTGGTGCTCTCGGACGGCCCGGTCGGCGTCCGCGGCGTCCGGTGGAGCCCGGACGACCCGTCGGTGACGCTCCCCAGCCCGACGGCCCTCGCCGCGAGCTGGGACCCGCGCCTGGCGGTGCGCGCCGGCCGCCTGCTCGCGCAGGAGGCCCGCCGCAAGGGCGTGCACGTCCTCCTGGCCCCGACGGTCAACCTCCAGCGCTCGCCCCTGGGCGGCCGCCACTTCGAGTGCTACTCGGAAGATCCCCTCCTCACCGGGATGATCGGTGCCGGTTACGTCACCGGCGTTCAGGACGGCGGGGTCGCCGTCACGGTCAAGCACTTCGTGGCCAACGACTTCGAGACCGAACGCTTCACCGCCGACGTCCACGTCAGCGAGCGCGCATTGCGCGAGCTCTACCTCGCGCCGTTCGAACTCATCGTCCGGCGGGCCAGGCCGTGGGGGATCATGGCCGCCTACAACAGTGTCAACGGCACCACGATGACCCAGCACGACGAACTGCTCAACGGCGTGCTGCGCGACGAATGGGGCTTCGACGGCTTCATCGTCTCCGACTGGCTGGCCGCGCGCGACACCGTCGCCTCCGCCAACGGCGGCCTCGACGTCGCGATGCCCGGCCCCCGCACGGTTTTCGGGGAACAGCTCGCGGAAGCCGTGCGCGGCGGCGAGGTCGACGAAGACGTCGTCGACGAGATGGTGCGCCGCGTGCTCCTGCTGGCCCACCGGACCGGCGCGCTCGGCAGCGGCCCCACCCCATGGCAATCCACTGTGGACGGTGAGGTGATCGCGCGTGAGATCGCGCACCGGTCGTTCGTGCTGCTCAGCAACGAAACCGGCGTGCTCCCCCTGCGTGCCCCGCAGAGCATCGCCCTGATCGGCGCGCTGGCCGCGGACCCCAAGATCCTCGGCGGCGGCAGCGCCACCGTGTTCCCCGAACACATCGTCTCCCCTCTGGACGGCCTTCGGAAGGCCGTTCCCCCGAGCACCGACCTGGCGTTCGCCATCGGTGCCGATCCGCGAACGACGCTACCGCCGGCCACCGACAATTTCCGGCTCCGCGCGACGGCCAAGGCGGCGGACGGCACCCGATTGGCTGAATTTCCGCTCAGGGAAGCCAAAATAAACTGGATCGGTGAGCTGCCGAGAGGGCTCGACCTGGCCACGCTCGCGTCGGTCGAGATCGAAGGCACCTACCTGCCGGAGCGAAGCGGCACGCACACCTTCGCCGTCACCGGCCCCGGCGACCTCCGCCTCACCGTCGCGGGCCAGACCCTCTTCGACGGCGTCAACCTGCCCGAAGGCGGCGACGTCTTCACGTCGATCATGCAGGTGATCGAGCAGCGCAGGGAGGTCGAGCTGACGGCGGGCGAGCTCGTCGACGTCAGCCTGACGTACTGGATCCCGTCGGAGATGGCGGAGTTCGCCCGCGGCACCTTCGCCTGGGTCACCTTCGCGCTCGGCCACCGCGGCCCGGTCCTCGACCCGGACGCCGCCCTCGACGAAGCCGTTGCCCTGGCGGGGAAGTCGGACGTCGCGGTCGTCGTGGTCGGCACCACCGCCGAGGTCGAGAGCGAGGGCTTCGACCGGACTTCCCTGGCGCTGCCGGGAAGACAGGACGAACTCGTGCGGCGGGTCGCGGCGGCCAACCCGAACACGGTGGTCGTCGTCAACGCCGGCTCCCCGGTGGAGCTGCCGTGGCGCGATGACGTCGCCGCGGTGCTGCTCACCTGGTTCCCCGGCCAGGCGGGCGGCGACGCGCTCGCCGACGTCCTCCTCGGTCGCGAAGAACCCGGCGGCCGCTTGCCGACGACGTGGCCCGCGAAGCTCGAAGACGCCCCGGTCACCGACGTGACGCCGGAAGAAGGCGTTCTCGAGTACGGCGAAGGCGTGTACATCGGCTACAGCGCCTACGCGAAGACAGAGACGCAACCCGCGTACTGGTTCGGCCACGGCCTGGGCTACACGACCTGGGTCTACGAAGAACTCGACGTCTATCCGGACGACGAAGGCGGCGCACGCGTCCGGGTTCGCGTCCGCAACTCGGGGACGCGCAAGGGTCGCGAAGTCGTCCAGCTCTACCTGGCCCCGACCGAGCGCGGTGACCGGCCGCCTCGCTGGCTCGTGGGGTTCGCGAGCGTCGAAGCGGGGCCCGGCGAATCGGTCGAGTCCGACATCGTCGTGCCGCCGAGGTCCGCCGAAGTCTGGCGAGACGGCTGGCGGCACATCGCCGGCGAGTACGTCCTAGAGGCTTCGCACTCCTACACGCAGCCGCGGCTGAGCACGCGGGTCGTCCTCCAGAAAATACGTTGACGTGCCGCCGGGCGCGCCCTAACTTCAGCGGCGCACCCCAGAACGAGCGAAAGGGAGGTGGGTCCGATGATCACGCAACCGATCACGCGCTCCCACCTCGCCTCGAGGGTGCCGGGTTTCTGACCGGGAGCGCGTACTCCCGGAAGGACTTCCATGACCGATCTGGTCGTGCGCCCGCTCGAAGCGGGCGAAGAATCACTGTTCACCTCCCTGCCCGACCGCGGCCTCGTCGGCCGCAAGCTGCTCGGCAACGACTTCGCCGAGATGGCGGCCAAGGGCGAATACCGGCCCGAATGGGTCTGGGTCGCGCTGCGCGATGACGTCGTCGTGGCGCGGGCCGCGTGGTGGGGCACGCCCAAGGACGCGGAACCGATCGCGCTCGACTGGTTCGACTTCACCGACTTCGACGCGGGCGTCGAGCTGCTGAAGCGGGTCCCGCTGCGCGCGGAGTACTCCCTGACCACGCCGCCCGGCTGGCAGGACGACCCGGACGTGGCGCACGAGGTCACCATCCGCGTGGAGGCGGCCGAGAAGGCGGGCTACCGCAAGCTCGTCGAGCGCTACCGGTTCTGCTGGACGCCGGAAAACGGCCTGCCGGCGCGGACCGGCCGGCTCGTCTTCCGGCCCGAGCCGGACGACGACGTGATCCTCGACGTCTTCAAGCGGGTGCACGCCGGCAGCCTCGACGCGCACGTGCGGAAGACGGTCGAGGAGCACGGGCTCGACGCGGCCGCCCGCGAGGACCTCGACATCATGCTGTGGATGCCGGCGCCGCGGGACTGGTGGCGGTTGGCCTACACGCCCGAGGGCGAGCTGGCCGGGTTCGTCCTGCCGAGCCGCAACGCCTACGACCCGGTGGTCGGCTACGTCGCCGTCGTGCCGGAGCAGCGTGGCCACGGTTACGCGTACGACCTGGTGGTCGAGGCCACGCACGACCTCGTCGGGTACGGCGCGGAGCAGATCGTCGCGGGCACCGACGTCGGCAACGTCCCGATGGCCAAGGCCTTCGCCAAGGCGGGCTACCCGGTGACCCAGCACCGCATCGACCTCGTGTGATCCCCGGCGGCGGCCGCGTCTTGCCCGGCGCGGCCGCCGCGCGGTACCGTCGCTAGAGCGATCTATCAAATCGGGGGTTCACGATGGACGTTCTGCAGGAAAAGGGGCTGGCACCGCTCCGCGTGATCCTCTGCTTTTCGCTGGTCAGCACGACAATCCATTACGCGCACAACGCCATCCGCGTCGCGGACTACCCGCAGCTGCCGGGCGTCTCGGCGACGGTCGCGGGCATCGTCGTCGCCTTCGGCTGGGTGCTGTTCACGACGTTCGGCTGGCTCGGCTACCGCGCGTACGTCCGGAAGAAGTACCCGCGGGCGCTGGCCTTCCTGTTGGTCTATTCGCTGGCCGGGATGATCACGCTCGGCCACTTCCTGACCGGCGTACCGCAGATCCCGGGGTTCTTCTTCGCGACGATCTTCACGGATGCCGCAGCGGGGCTCGCACTCTGGGTGTTTCTCACCTGGTCCTGGGCGACACTCGACCGGGTGACCTCGCGAGATCAAGTTTCTACACAACATTGACGTTCGTCGGAACTGTGTAGACACTCGGACGGGTGACCACCACCACACCGGTGACCTTCGAACGCCGTCCGGACGAGTACCGCCACTGGCGCCTCCAGCTCGACGGGGAGGTGGCGTGGCTGGAAATGGACGTCGACGAGCAGGGCGGGCTCGTCCCGGGCTACGAGCTCAAGCTCAACTCCTACGACCTCGGGGTCGACATCGAGCTGTACGACGCCACCCAGCGGCTGCGGTTCGAGCACCCCGAGGTCCGCGTGGTGGTGGTGACCAGCGCGAAGGACAAGGTCTTCTGCGCGGGCGCGAACATCCGGATGCTCGCCGCGTCCGAGCACCACTGGAAGGTGAACTTCTGCAAGTTCACCAACGAGACCCGCAACGGCATGGAGGACGCCACCGCGCACTCCGGCCAGACGTACGTGGCCGCGGTGAACGGCGCCTGCGCCGGCGGCGGCTACGAGATCGCGCTGGCCTGCGAAAAGATCCTGCTGATCGACGACAACTCGTCGACCGTCGCGTTGCCGGAGGTGCCGCTGCTCGGCGTGCTGCCCGGCACCGGCGGCCTGACCCGGGTCGTCGACAAGCGGCGCGTGCGCAAGGACCTCGCCGACGTCTTCGCGACGCGCTCCGACGGCGTCAAGGGCAAGACCGCGGTCGACTGGCGGCTGGTCGACGAACTGGTGCCGCGTCAGGGGTTCCGCGAGGCCGTGGCGGCGCGGGCCCGGGAGATCGCGCGGGAGTCCGACCGGACCGGTGAGGGCGGGATCGAGCTGACGCCGCTCGAACATCGCTATGTCGACACGGAAGTGGCCAAGGACCAGGTCACCATCACCGTCAAGGGGCCCGAAAACGACCCCGGTGACCTGCACGAAGAAGGCGCGAACGGCTGGTTCCTCGCGATGACCCGCGAGATGGACGACGCCATCCTGCGGCTGCGCACCAACGAGGTCGAAGCCGGCACGTGGATCCTGAAGACCCAGGGCGACCCGGAGAAGGTGCTCGCGCACGAACGGGCCGTGTTCGGCGCGAAGGACTGGCTGGGCAACGAGATCACGCAGTACTTCAAGCGCACGCTCAAGCGCCTCGACGTCACCAGCCGCACGCTGATCGCGCTGATCGAGCCCGGCAGCTGCTTCGCCGGGTCGCTGCTCGAACTCGCGCTCGCCGCCGACCGCCAGTACCTCCTCGACGGCCCGCCGATCGACGACGAAGACAGCGACGCACGCGCGACCATCAGGCTCAGCGAGGCCAACTTCGGCCCGTTCCCGATGGGCAACGGCCTGACCCGCCTGCAGACGCGCTTCTACGGCGACGACGACCACCTCGCCTGGCTCGCGCGCGAAAAGGACCACGAGCTGAGCGCGGCCGAAGCCGTCGAGCTCGGCCTGGTCACCGACGCCCCGGACGACCTCGACTGGGAGGACGAGATCCGCATCGCGCTGGAGGGCCGGGCGTCGCTCTCCCCGGACGCGCTCACCGGCATGGAGGCCAACCACCGGTTCGTCGGTCCCGAGACCGTCGAGACCAAGATCTTCGGCCGGTTGGCGGCTTGGCAGAACTGGATTTTCACCCGGCCGAACGCATCCGGGCCCGAAGGCGCGCTGCGCCGATACGGTACGGGGCAGAAGGCCGTCTTCGACAGGAAGCGGGTCTGAGCGCAGATGCCCGAGAAGATCGACTACGACGCCAAGATCCCCAACAACGTCAACCTCTCCGAGGACCGGCGGCTGCAGCGCGCGCTGGAGGGCTGGCAGCCGAAGTTCATGCACTGGTGGGGCGAGATGGGCCCGACGCTGGAGACCCAGGGCGTCTACCTGCGCACCGCCGTCAGCGTCGGCCGGGAGGGGTGGGCGCACTTCGACCACGTCAACGTGCCGGACTACCGGTGGGGCATCTTCCTCGCCGAGCGCGACCCCGACCGGCGGATCGCCTTCGGCGAGCACAAGGGCGAAGAGGTCTGGCAGCAGGTGCCCGGCGAATACCGCGCCGACCTGCAGCGGCTGATCGTCATCCAGGGCGACACCGAGCCGGCGTCGGTCGAGCAGCAGAAGCTCCTCGGGCTCACCGCGCCGAGCCTCTACGACCTGCGGAACCTGTTCCAGGTCAACGTCGAAGAGGGCAGGCACCTGTGGGCGATGGTGTACCTGCTGCACGCCTACTTCGGCCGCGAAGGCCGTGACGAGGCCGAAGGGTTGCTGCTGCGCAACTCCGGCAGCCCCGACGCGCCCCGCATCCTCGGCGCGTTCAACGAGGAGACCGCCGACTGGCTGGCCTTCTACATGTTCACCTACTTCACCGACCGCGACGGGAAGTACCAGCTCGGCACGCTCAAGGAGTCCTCCTTCGACCCGCTCTCGCGCACCTGCGAGTTCATGCTGAAGGAGGAGGCGCACCACATGATGGTCGGCACCACCGGCGTCGACCGCGTGGTGACCCGCAGCGCCGAGCTGATCCGCGAGCACGACACGCTCGACATCGCCGCGCACGGCGGCATCCCGCTGGACATCATCCAGAAGTACATCAACTTCCACTACACCGTCTCGCTCGACCTGTTCGGCAGCGAGACCTCGACGAACGCGGCGAACTACTACACCGCCGGGCTCAAGGGCCGCTGGCAGGAGGGCCGCCGCAAGGACGACCACAAGCTCACCGGCGACGCCCGCACGCTGGAGAAACCGGCCGGCGACGGCACCTGGACGTCGGAGGAGATGCAGGCGATCCTGCTGCTGAACCTCGACCTGCGCAGCGAGTACGTGGCCGACTGCCAGACCGGCGTGAAGCGCTGGAACAAGATCCTCTCCGACGCCGGGATCGACTTCACGTTCCGCTTGCCGCACCCTGGCTTCAACCGGGAAGTCGGCATAAACTCCGGCCACCACGTCACTCCCGACGGCACCATCGTCGACGAGCCGACCTGGCAGGCGGGCAAGAGCAAGTGGCTGCCCACCACCGAGGACCTCACGTTCGTCCGCTCGCTGATGCACCCGGTGTACGAGCGGGGGAAGATCGCGAGCTGGGTGGCGCCGCCGCGGCAGGGCATCAACGGGAAGCCCTTCGACTACGAGTACGTCTACCTCACGTAGGAGGCCTGGTGGCGACAGGGTTCAATGCCGCGGAGTACCTGCTCTCGGCCGGGCGACCGGACGCGACCGCGGTCGTGTCGCCCCGCCGCACGCTCACCTACGCCGAGCTGGCGGCCGAGTCGCGGCGGGTCGCGGGCGGGCTCGTCGAGCTCGGTGTGCGGCCCGAAGAGCGCGTCATGTTCTGCATAGTGGACGACGTCGAGCTGCTCACCGGGATCCTCGGCGCGATGCTGGCCGGCGCGGTCGCCGTGCCGGTGTCGACCATGGTCACCGGGCTCGAGCTGGGCAAGATGCTGGCCGACTCGCGGGCGCGCCTGCTGTGCGTGTCCGGCGAGTTCGCCGAGCAGGCGGTGACCGCGCTGGGGTTCGCGCCGGAGGTCACCGACGTCGTGCTCGACCGGTCGGACGCGGCGGCGTTCGGCGTCCGGACGCACGAATGGTCGTCGCTGACCGGCGCGTTCCGAAGTGGACAGACGTGGGAGGACTCGCCCGCGTTGTGGCTGTACACGTCCGGGACGACGGGACAGCCGAAGGGCGCGATGCACCGGCACGCGAGCATCCGCGCGGTGTGCGAGACGTACGCGCGCGGCGTGCTGGCGACGACGTCGGCGGACCGGTTCCTGTCCGTCCCGAAGCTCTTCTTCGCCTACGGACTGGGGAACTCGTGCTTCTTCCCGCTGGGGGCGGGCGGGACGACGCTGCTCGAGCCCTCGCGTCCGACGCCGGCGTTGTTCGCCAGACGAGCGCGTGAAGAGAAGCCTTCGCTGTTCTTCGCCGTCCCGACGTTCTACGCGGCCCTGCTCGCGAGCGACGTGCCGGACGACTCGTTTTCCTCGGTGCGGCACGCGGTTTCGGCCGGTGAGCCATTGCCCGCGTCGTTGTTCGAACGGTTCCGGGCCCGCTTCGGGCTGGAGATCCTCGACGGCATCGGGTCCACCGAGGCGTTGCACATCTTCCTGTCGAACCAGCCCGGCGCGGTGCGGCCGGGCACCACCGGCGTCGCGGTGCCGGGCTACTCCGTGCAGATCCGCGACGAGGCGGGCGCGGTGATCGACGCCGTCGGCAAGCCCGGCGAGCTGTTCGTGGCCGGGCCGTCGACGGCGACCGGCTACTGGGCCCGGTACGACGCGACGAAGCTCGTGTTCCAGGGCGAATGGCTGCGGACCGGCGACAGCTACGTCCGCAACGAGGACGGCACGTACTCCTGCCTGGGCCGGTTCGGGGACATGCTGAAGGCGGGCGGGATCTGGGTGTCACCGTCCGAAGTGGAGGAACGGCTGCGGCAGCACCCGGCGGTGGCGGAGGTGGCGGTGGTCGCCGCGCCGGACGCCGACGGGCTCGACAAGCCGGTCGCGTGCGTGGTGGCCGCGCCCGGGTTCGCCGTGGACCCGGCCGAGCTGATCGAGTTCTGCCGCGAAGGTCTCGCGGCGTTCAAGCGCCCGCGAGGAGTGGTCGAACTGGCGGAACTGCCGAAGACGGCGACGGGCAAGATCCGCCGGAACGTGATCCGCGAGCAGGTCCGGGACGTCCTGCGGGTGGTGCCCAGCCAGTGATCGACGGTTACTTCGTGGTCGACGCGCACGTCCACACGCCGCGCCTGCCGACGCTCAAGCCCGCCTGGACGCAGTGGGCGCACGACTTCGCGGGTTCGTACCCGTGGCGTTCGGTCTACTCCTCTTCGGGGGAGGTGATCCCGTCGGCGATGGACGAGCTGATGGAGTCCGAGGGCGTCGACCGGGTGCTGCTGTTCTGCGAATACAGCCCGCGGGCGACCGGGATCCAGCCGATCGAAGACAACTTGCCTTTGGTGGAGCACAACCCTTCGCGCTTCCGGCTGGTGGCGAACGTCAACCCGTACCTGCACCACCCGCCGGCGTCGGAGGTCGCCCGGCAGCTGGACCTGGGCGCGGTGGCGCTGAAGATCCACCCGGTGCACGGCGCGTTTTCCCCGGCGGACAAGGAGCTGTACCCGGTCTACCAGCTGTGTGCCGAGCGCGGGGTGCCGGTGATCCTCCACTCGGGAACGTCGAGCTTCCCGGGGTCTCGCACGAGTTTCGGGAACCCCGAGCTGATGTCCGATGTGGTCGAAGACTTCCCGTCTCTGCAGTTCGTCTTCGCCCACGGCGGCCGCGGGTGGTGGTACGACGTGGCGGCTTTCCTGGCCTTGGCCCGGGACAACGTCTGGCTGGACCTGGCCGGGTTGCCGCCGAAGAAGCTGCCGGAGTACTACCAGCGGTTCGACCTCGCCCGGCTGGCGGGGAAGTTCGTGTTCGGGACGGATTGGCCGGGAGTGCCTTCGGTGGCGAAGAACGTGCGGGCGTTGACCGGGCTGGGCTGGCCCGAGGACGTCTTGAACGGCGTTCTCGGCGGCAATGCGATCAAATTGATGCCGGGCCTAGCCTAGAACCTCGTGCAGGCAGAGCACGTTGCCTTCGGAGTCCGAGAACCACGCCGCCCGCTCGTTGCCCAGCTGTGCGATGTGGTCGACGGTCTTCAGGTCTTCCAGCTCGAAGTCCTGGAACCGGATCCCGCGGTTCTCCAGCGCTTTGACCTCGGCCGGGAGGTCCGAGACTTCGAAGCTCAACGCCGTGCTCTCGCTCTGCGCGCCCGCCGGCATGGTGCGGAGCCCGATGGCTCCCGCGCCCGCCGCGAAGTACAGCGTTCCGTCTTCGCCCTTCCCCGTCTGCTTCAGGCCCAGGGAGTCCGCGTAGAAGTGGCCGGCGCGTTCGCTGTCGGTCACCGGGAGCATCGTCGTGATGGTCGATTCGGTCAGCATGGACCCATCGTGCGCGCTGACGAAACCGCTGACCAGCGAAGCTTTTTCAACCTCAGGCGTTGAACGCGCGCAGTGTCCGCATGGCTTCCGCGAGTGCCGGCGCGTCGTCACCCAGCGGGGTCAGCACGATGCGGCGCAGGATCTCCGCCGCCGCCGTCCGGGCTTTGTTCGCCATGTCCAGCCCGTGGTCGGTCAGTGCCGCGAACGTGACGCGGCGGTCGTCCGGGCTCGGGACGCGGCAGATCAGGTCCGCCGCCACCAGGCGGTCGGCCACCTTCGTGAAGCCGCCGCTGGACAGCGCCGCCTCCGTGGCCAGCTTGGTCATCGGCATCCGGTGGTCGGGCGAGCGGACCAGCCGCAGCAGGATGTCGAACGACGCGGGCGCGAGCCCGAGCCGGTCGGCGATCTCGCCCATCAGCTTCTCCTGGGTGGCCAGGTAGCCCTCGATGACCAGGCCCCACCACGTGACGATCTCGTCGTCGTCGGTCTTCGGATCCACCGGCTCAGCCTACCGGAAAGTCTGTACGGAATATATCTTGCTCGCGAGAGGTTCTGCGGTTACCTTGAATCCAGGAGGCAACCATGGCGATCAAGACGTCCGGCCTGCACCACGTCACCGCGATCGGCGGCGACCCGCAGCGCAACGCCGACTTCTACCTGCGGACCCTGGGCCTGCGGCTGGTGAAGACCACCGTGAACTTCGACGACCCGGGCACCTACCACCTCTACTACGGCGACAGCGCGGGCAAGCCGGGCTCGCTGATGACCTTCTTCCCGTGGCCCGACGCGCCGAGTGGCCGCCACGGCACCGGGCAGGCGACGACCACGTCGTTCTCGATCCCCGAATCCTCCCTCGGCTGGTGGAAGCAGCACCTCGCCGCGAACAGCGTCGAGACCGGCGCAGTCCGCAACGCCGACGACGAAGAGACACTCACCTTCCGTGATCCCGACGGCCTGAAGCTCGCTCTCGTCGCGCACCCGCAGGGCGACCCGCGCGACCCGTGGGACACCGAGCTGGTCCCGGCCGAGCACGCGATCCGCGGCCTGCACTCGGTGACGCTCTCCGTGACCAAGGAAGACGCCACCGCGGGCATGCTCACCGACGGCCTCGGCCTCAGCTTCGCCCACCAGGACAGCAATCGCTTGCGCTTCGCCGCCGGCGAAGGCGGGCCGGGCGCGCTGGTCGACGTCCTCGTGACGCCGGACGCGCCGCGCGGGCTGGTCGCCGCGGGCACCGTGCACCACGTCGCCTGGCGCGCGCCGGACGAGGACACCCAGAAGGCGTGGCGCGAAGAGCTCGTCGACCAGGGCGTGCACGTCACGTCCATCCTGGACCGCCAGTACTTCCGCTCGATCTACTTCCGCGAGCCGGGCGGCACGCTGCTGGAGGTCGCGACCGACGAACCGGGCTTCGCGATCGACGAACCGCTGCTGGAGCTGGGCCGCGCGCTCAAGCTGCCGCCGTGGCTGGAGCCGCGCCGCGAAGAGATCCAGCACATGCTGCCCAAGCTCAACCTCCCCGCCGAGAACAACCCGGAGCTGTCATGACGCTGGAGCACAAGTACGTCGAAGGCTCGCCGGACGCGCCGGTGCTGCTCCTGCTGCACGGCACCGGCGGCAGCCCCGACGACCTGCTCGGCCTGGCGCACGAGCTGAGCCCGGACGCCGCCGTCCTGGCCCCCTTCGGGCCGGTGTCGGAGCACGGCGCCGGGCGGTGGTTTCGGCGGCTCGCCGAGGGCGTCCTCGACCACGAAGACGTCGTCAAGCGCGCGAACCAGCTCGCGGACTTCGTCCTCGAAGCGCGCGAGAAGTACGGGCTGGGCGACCGGCGGCTGGTCGCCGTCGGCTTCTCCAACGGCGCCAACATCGCGGCCGCGGTGACGTTGCTGCGGCCGGAGGTCGTGCGCGAGGCCGCGTTGTTCGCGGCGATGTCGCCGGTCCCAGACCCGCCGTCGCACGACCTGTCCGGCTCCCGCGTCTTCCTGGCGAACGGCGAACACGACCCGATGGCACCCCTGGCGTCCACGGAGGAGCTGATCGGGCTGCTGCGCGAGCGCGGGGCCGACGTCGTCACGCAGCGCCACCGCGGCGGGCACCAGATCACGCCCGACGGCGTCCGCGCGGCCGTCAAGTGGTTCACGCCCTGACGTTTGTACGGAGCGTATATCGGTGCGCCCTACGATCGGGCGATGACTAACGAGGCACTACAGCGTGCTACGAAACTGCTGGACGCCGCCATCCTCGCCGACGGGCACAACGACCTGCCGTGGGAGCTGCGGGAGCACGGTGGCCCGAACCCGGTGGAGGCGGCCGCGTCGCTCGACCTGACCGTCCGGCAGCCGGCTCTGCACACCGACTTCCCGAAGCTCGCCGACGGGAAGCTCGGCATGCAGTTCTGGTCGGTGTACGTGCCGTGCGAGTTCGAGGGCCACAGCGCCGTGACGGCGGTGCTGGAGCAGATCGAGGTCGTCCACCAGCTGGCCGAGCGCTACCCCGACCGGCTGCGGCTGGTCGACACCGCGGACGAGGCCGAGGCTGCGTTCGCCGACGGCCGGATCGCGTCGCTGCTTGGCGCCGAAGGCGGGCACAGCATCGCCGAGTCGCTCGGCGTGCTGCGGATCCTGCGCCGCCTCGGCGTCCGCTACATGACGCTGACGCACAACTACAACACCACCTGGGCCGACTCGGGCACCGATGAGCCGGCCCACGGCGGCCTCACCGAGTTCGGCCGCGACGTCGTGCGCGAGATGAACAAGATCGGGATGATGGTCGACCTCTCGCACGTCGCGCCGACGACCATGCGCGCGGCGATCGAGGTCAGCTCGGCGCCGGTGATCTTCAGCCACTCCTCCTGCCTCGCGGTGAACGACCACCCGCGCAACATCCCCGACGACGTCCTCGCGCTGCTGCCCGGCAACGGCGGTGTCGCGATGACC
Source organism: Amycolatopsis sp. NPDC005961 (assembly GCF_040629235.1). Classification (NCBI taxonomy): domain Bacteria; kingdom Bacillati; phylum Actinomycetota; class Actinomycetes; order Pseudonocardiales; family Pseudonocardiaceae; genus Amycolatopsis; species Amycolatopsis sp. NPDC005961. Next base: position 80,341 of record NZ_JBEXVF010000019.1, read on the forward strand.
ACGTTCGTGCCGGCGTTCATCTCGCCGAAGGTCAGCGCGTGGGACCAGGAGCTGAAGGCCGCGATGGAGACCGCGGGCAAGGAGTACCGGAACCTCGCCCAGCGCGGGGAGTTCGTGAAGGCGTGGGACGGCCCGGTCAAGCCGAAGGCCACCGTCGACGACGTCGTCGCGCACGTCGAGCACGCCCGCGAGGTCGCCGGGATCGACCACATCGGCCTCGGCGGCGACTACGACGGCGTCGGCACGCTGCCGGAGGGGCTGGAGGACACGTCCAAGTACCCGGTGTTGTTCGCGGCGCTGCTCGAGCGCGGGTGGAGTGACGAAGACTGCGTGAAGCTGGCCGGGAAGAACACGCTCCGCGTGCTGCGGGAGGTCGACGGCTTCGCCCGTTAGGGGGTTTGACACAGCGCTCCCCGCGCGCCGGACGGACACTGGTCACATGACGCACGCGCGCGGGGGCGCGGCCGACCGCCCCACCGGCCCGACCCACCACGACCTGCCCGGAAACGGCCGCCACAACCTGCCCGGCGACGAGGTACCCGAGGGTGCCCTCGAGCCCGCCGAGCTGCGCGCCGGCGACGTCCGGCCCGGCGCCGAGGAGGTCACGCCGGTGCGCCCGGCGCCGTCGAGGACCAGCGCGGCCACCAAGAAACGCTCCCGGCCGACGCGGATCAGCGGCACCTGGGTCGCGGTCATCGCCGGGCTGGTCGTGCTGGTGGTGCTGCTGGTCTTCATCCTGCAGAACCTCGACCCGGCGACGGTGCACTTCTTCGGCGCCGAGGGCAGCCTGCCGTTGGCGATCGCCATGCTGTTCTCGGCCATCGGCGGCGCGGTCCTGGTCGCGCTGATCGGCGGGGCCCGGATCCTGCAGCTGCGGAAGCAGGCGCGCCGCCGCTGAGCGCTAGACGATGATCGACGTCATCGTCAGTACCTGGGCGCAAACGTTTTCGTCCCCGGTGGTCCGGACGCGGCCGACGTCGGCGGCGTTGCGGGTGCAGAGCCGCCAGAACGTGTCCAGGTCCGTCGTCACGGTGGCCAAGGGCGTGCGTGACGGCGGCGCGCCGCGGTCCAGGACCCAGCCGTCGCGCTCGCGGCGGGCGTGCCACTTGCCGGCGCCGGTGACCGTGTAGCCCACCTGCTTGCCGACCCGCGCCTCGACGTCGCGCAGGGTGTGCGGCAGCGCGCGGACGAACGTGTCGGCGATCGGCTCGGCGTACTCGGCCTCCAGCGGCGTGTGCTCCAGCGCTTCGCGGATCTGCACGTGGTGGACCCAGAACTCCGAATAGTCGCGGGCCGCGTCGAGCCAGCGCGGCGCCGGCCCGTCGCCCGCCCAGCTCACGGGCTCGCCGTCGACGTCGAGATCCAGCTTCGCCCAGTATTCGGTCGTCTGGCCCATGAGCTCGTACATCATCGTGAGCAGCACGTCCGTCGAGAGACGGCGGCACGCGACGACCCACTCCTCGTTGATCCGGTCGATGAAGCGGGCGAAGGACTCACCCGGGCGGGGGGCTTCGGCGGTGTGCCCGTCACGGCTTCGCGACAGCCGTCCGGCCTTGTCACCCAGCAGGTGGGCGGCGATGTCCTTGACCGTCCAGCCGGCGCACATGGTCGGCCGCTCCCAGTCTTCCTCGGTCAGCGCGCCGAGCAGCGTCATCAGCGACTGTTCTTCCTTGGAGAAGTACGGGAGGACGTCGATCGGCGGGCCCCAGCGCGTCGGACTCATGGGGTACATGATGCCGGTCGTCACACCACCGTTCGGCCTACCCGCAGGTAGCATCAGCGCGGAAGCAGAGGGGAGCCCACCGGTGAACGCAGAGCGACCGAACGGCCGGGGCACCGGCGACGAGGTGGCCGACCTGGCGCGGCGCGCCGGGCAGCTGGCGGGCTGGGCCGCGCGCACCGGGTTCGCACTGGGGCGCAAGCTCCCCGGCGTCGAGACCGCCGAACGCGGGGTGCGGCAGGTCGAGCGCCAGCTGCTGGGCGAGCTGCGCCGCCGGCTCGACGAGGTCGACGACCCGTACCACGCGGCGCTGACGGCGGCGTCCGCGATGAACCGCCCGGCGGTGCCCGGGAAGGTCGAGGCCAGCGTCACGCTCGTGCCCGCGCGCGACAACCACGCCGAGCCGCTGCGCGCCGCGATGGCCGAGCTGCTCAACCACTCCATCGGCTTCGGCCGCGAGCGGGCCCGCGAGTACTTCTACGCGATCATCCTGCGCCAGCTCACGCCGGACGAGGCCCGCATCCTCTCCGCGCTGTCGGACGGCTCGCCGTTCCCCGTGATCGACGTCGTCGAGCGCACCGGCCTCGGCGGCACCGGGCGCGTCGCGCTGCGCAACGCGTCGACGGTCGGCAAGGCGGCCGGGGTGTCGCTGCCCGACCAGGTGCCCGGGTACGTCACGCGGCTGATCGGGCTGGGCCTGGTCGACCTCGACGAAGAGGTGCCGTCGCTGGAGACGCAGTACGAGATCCTGCTGACCGACGAGACCGTGCGCGACGCGGAGAAGCACGTCAAACGCGCGAAGTACGTCCGGCGGACGATCCACGTTTCGCGCCTGGGGGCGCAGTTCTGGCAAGCCTGCGACCCGAGCTTCGGCTGACCGCATGGGGTCGTTCCTCGCCGGCATCGTCGCCGACTTCGCGCAGCACTGGCCCCTCTACGTCTCGATCCCGGTCGTCGCCGCGCTGATCGGCTACGGCACCAAGCTCGTCGCGATCCGGATGATGTTCCAGCCGGTGGAGTTCATCGGCGTCAAGCCGTTCCTCGGCTGGCAGGGCATCGTGCCCAAGCGCGCCGCGCGGATGGCGAGCATCGCCTGCGACACGATGACCGAGCAGCTGATCAAGCCGGCCGAGGTCGTGGCGCGGCTGGACGCTTCCCGGATCGCCCAGGAAATCGAGAAACCGCTACTCGCGGGCGTCGAAGACATCGTGCGCGAGGTGGCGGGCCACTACCAGCCGGGGCTGTGGGAGTCGCTGCCGGTGCGGGTCCAGCGGCTGGTGATCGAGCGCGTCCAGCACGAGTCGCCGCGGATGGTCGCGGCCGTGCTCGACCTGATCAAGTCCGATGTGGACAGTGTGTTCGACCTCAAGGGCATGGTCGTCACCAGCCTGGTCAAGGACAAGCGGCTGCTGAACCGGATCTTCCAGGAGGCGGGCGCGAAGGAGTTCAAGTTCATCGCCCGCTCCGGCCTGGTCTTCGGCGGCGCGATCGGCGTGATCCAGATGGTCGCGTGGGTACTGTTCAAGTTCCCGCTGATCATGCCGTTGTTCGGCCTGTTCACCGGCTGGTTCACCGACTGGCTGGCGCTGCGGATGATCTTCTACCCGATCGAGCCGAAACGCTATTTCGGCGTGGAGTGGCAGGGCCTGTTCCTGAAGCGGCGCGCGGAGGTCGCGGAGGCGTACGGAGCGCTGATCGCCCAGGAGATCATCACCCCGCACAACGTGATCGAGGCGATCCTGCACGGCCCGCTGTCCGACCGGGTACTGGCGCTGATCCAGCGTCAGCTCGACCGGGAGCTGGGAAGTGTCGCGAGGCCCCTGCTGGTGTTCGCGGTCGGCAGCCGCAAGTACCAGGACGTGAAGCTGGCGATCGCGGAGCAGATCATGTCCCGCCTCCCGGAGACGATGCGCTACATCGAGGACTACGCGACCGACGCGATGGACATCAGGAACGTGCTGGTGTCGAAGATGAAGGAGCTTTCCCCGCACGAGTTCGAGCGGTTGCTGCGGCCCGCTTTCGAACAGGACGAGTGGATTTTGATCGCCACCGGGGCGGTGCTGGGCTTCGCCGTCGGTGAAGGTCAGGTGCTCTTGCTGGAGCACCTGGCCGCATAGGGCCGCGGTCGACCTCACTTGAGGGGGTTTCGGCCCGCGGTCGCTGCCAGCCTCGCGGGCATGTCTTGCATGACCCGCCGCTTGGAGCAGTCGATTGCCGCTCGCTGGCGTACTCGGACGGCCGGTGACGGTGGACGAGCGCGCAACTGGCAGACCCGCCTCGGCTACTACGAAGCTCTCGACGCCGCGCTGGAGCGGAACGGCTCGCCCGACATCGACGTCAACGACATCGTGCGGGCGCACCGGAACGGAAAGCTGTCGACCGCGTACGCCATCGTGACCAACGGTGGCCTGGCGCGGTTCTACCGCACCGAGCAGATACCCCCCGACCGACGGCGGATCGCCGACTTCGTTCCCGAGTCACCGATCCACCAGTTGCTCGCCGAAACGAAGGTCTGGAGCTTCTGGCCGGGCCGCGAAGCGTGGCTGCGGGAACTGGACGAGCGGTTTCCGACAGCGCCGTTCCGGACCGCGGCGCAACGGCTCGCGCAGGTGATCGCCGGGTGGCGGGAGCAGCATCCCCTGCTTGCCGCGACCCAGGGCGGGCTCCCGCCGCTCTGCGCGATCGAAGACCTGGTGATCCTCGGGCGCGGCGCCCTGTCCGCCGCTCGGGCGGTGGAACTCCTGCTCGGGGCCGGCCCGGCGGGTGAGCTCGAGTTCCCCCAGGAACTCGGGTGCGGCCAGGTTCCCGTCCTGAACCACTCCGCGATCGATGACATCGCGACCCGGCTCGACACCGCCATCGGCCTGCTCGGTGCGGGTGACGGGACCCGGTTCGCGATGGGTCTGCTCACCTCGGCCCGTCGCGACTTGGCGGCCTTGCGCCGAGGCAGGGCGCGGTCGCACCCCGGCTGAGCCGGATTCACCTTCCGTGGCAGGCGAACGCCGCCCAGACGGTGACCTCGGTCAGGTCGCACTCCTCGAGGTCGCCGAGCATCGCCTCCGGCATTTCCGGGAGCTCGGCCCGGCCGGCGTCGAGCATCCAGAGCTGTGCCGAACGCAGCGCGTGGGCGGGATCCTGCGCCTCGCGGGCGAGGAAGTGGTGGAAGGCGAACATCGCGGCGGCGGTGGCCTGGTCGTCGACGGGCCACCGGGACCCGACCACGGTCACCGCACCCGCCGCGACGAACGCCGTGGCCAAGGTCAGCGCTTCGTCGTAGTCCTGTTCGGTCAGGTCGCTGAGGCAGGTCGACAGGACGACGAGCGGACCCGGGGTGTCGGCGGCGCGGCCCGCCGCGTGCTCGAGCACGGCCTTGATGGTCAGCTGCCGGGTGAGCTCGAGGTACGACGCCTCGACCGCGCCCGCGTTGCGCGCGTGGCACGCCAGGTGCAGCATCGACGCGCCGAGGGAACGGTCACCCGGCAGGTTCGCGAGCACCTCTTCCGGCGTTCCGATCCCGGTGGCCGGTGCATCGCCGCCTTCGGACGGGGTGAAAGCGGACAGATCACCGAAGATCTTGGCGTCGGGGTAGAAGGCGTCGCGCAGGGAGATCACTTCGTCGGCCGCGAACGTCAGGTCGCCGAGGGGCTCGGTCACCAGGACCGGTTCCAGGTGGAGGGGCAGCGCGGCCCGGGACGCCGTGTCCAGGAACTGGCGCGCCGACGCGGCGCTCGAGAGCACGAACTCCTCGATGGCGGGCCGGCCGTCGAGGAGGCGGGCCGCGGGCCACGGCACGACGCCGAGGACACCGCTCGGCACCAGCACGACCCGCGCCGGGCGCCCCTCCGTGCCGAGTGCGGCCCGCAGCGGTTCGAAGACCGCCTCGCCGGCCCAAGCGCACACGTCGGCGATGGCCGCGGCCCTGGCGTCCTTGTCCTTCGCGCCGACGACGCGGGAGAAGCGTTCAGGCGGACCACCGGGCTGGATTCGCAGGGCCGGCGCGGGCACCGCGGTGGGTACGCCGTCCTGGTCGACGACCAGCAGGTAGCCGTCGCGGTCGCCGGCTCCGGGCAGGAGGTACACGAGAGCGTCCGCGCCCACGGCGGTGAGCGCGTCGGCGATTTCGGCGGGCGCGGGCGGCGTGAAGAGCCGGCCGCCTTCGGTTGTGCCGCGCAGCACGGCCAGCACCTTGTGCCGCAGATCGGTGGCGGCTCGCGCGTGGTCGGGCTCGCCCGCGCCGGCCGGGTCGCCCGTCGCCGCCCACGGCGCGGGTTCGTCCCGCCGTGCCGCGGAGTCGGCTTCCCACGCCGCGGCCAGGTCGGACCGGCCGATCCGGCGCAGCAGGCCGGAGACGGCGAGCGCGGAGGTGGCAGCGTGCAGGGCCAGTCCCCGGCCCAGTTCGACGGCTTGCACGGCGCCCGCGATCTCGCCGTCGTCGAGGCACCAGGCCGCCAGGGCGGCGGCTTCGGCCGTGGCTCCCCGGGCGGTCACGACGGCGTGCCCGACACCGGTCTGCAGCAGCACCGTGCCGGCGTGCACCGCGAGCGCTTCGAACGCCGTGCGCCGGGCCGGTTCGAGGTCGCCGCGCTTGCGGTAGGCGTGGGCGAGCTCCCGGAGGACGTCGGCCATCGCCACGCCCGCCCGGTGCCGCTCGAGGGTCTGCCGGGCGCCCTCGAGGTGGTCGACCGCGCGGTCCGCGGCGACCTCCGGATCGACCCCCGCGTCGTGGGCGGCGAGGTACGCCTTCGCCAGCAGCGCCTGCTGTCCCGCCTGCTGGACGGAGGCGGCCGCGGCGGCCGCGACCTGCTGTTCCATCCGGTTGATGCCGTTCACCATCGCCGCGGCGTCGGCGGTCATCAGGCCGTCGAGGACCTCGACCGTGTCCGACATGGTCGCGATCACGCCTTCGGGGATGCCGGGGAACCTGCCGCCGGTCAAGAGGCCGCGCAGACCGCCCAGCCCGGCCCGGATGTCGCCTCCGTCCGACGTCGCCAGCCGCAGCTTCGCGAGGGTCAGCACGAGCTCGGCGTTCGGGCGCATGACGTGCTGGGCGGGAAGCCGGTCCAGACTGTCCTGCAGGGTGGCCGCGGCGGCACTCACGCTGCCGTCGTCCTTCGCTCCCAAGGCCTGGATGACGCGGCTGATCGCGCCGAGGCACGACAGGAAAGTGGCCGAGCCGTCGTCGTCGTCGGCCGCGACCGCGCTGGTCGCGCGATCCAGCAGGTGCCGCGCGGCTTCGGCGTCCTCGACCAGGCCCTCCCGCAGATGACGGTCGGACAGCAGCGCGGCCAGCTGCCCCACGGCCGCCGGCCGGAGATCGTGGCCGGCGGGCAGCACTTCGAGCGCTTCGACGAGGTCCTCGAACGCCTGCTCGGGGTGGTCCTCGCCGTCGGCGTGGCCGCGCAGCAACCCGACCATCGAGCGGAGGAACAGCTCGGGCCCCGCGACGGTGGATCCGCTGTCGCGAGCTTGGGCCAGCACCTGCGCGGCGACCTGCTCGGCCCGCGCCAGGCTGTCCTCGGTGGCGTCGGTCGCGGCCGACGCCACGAGCGCTCCCGCCAGGGTTCGCACCGTTTCGCCGTAGAACGGGTGGTCTTCGGGCATGCCGGCTGCGGCCTGCTCCATCAGCTGCGTGACGCGCGCCAGCCCCTCGGGGCCGTGCTGGTCACTGCGTTTGACGAGCGCCTGCGCGAGGTCACGCCGGAGTATCGGGGTGAGGAGGTGGTCTTCGCTCAGGCCGGTGAGGGCTTCTTCGAGCTCGGCGATCCGGCCGGGTGCGGGCGTCGGCCGCAGCCACGCCTCCGTGGCCCGGAGCAGATCGAGCCCGGGCATGGCCGGGGTGGCCTGACCGACGGCCTGGGCCAGCACCTCCGCCGCGTCGGGCTCGTCCGCTCCGGAGCCGAGCAGGGGCGCGAGGGTGCGGAAGACTTCGAGGCTGGCCCGCAGGTCGGGGGGCAGGGACTCGAGATCGTGGACGTCGGCGATGGCGGTCAGGACGTCGGCGATCCCGGTCTCGACCGCGTCGGGATCGGCGTCGCGCCGCCACTTCTCGGTCTCGCGCAGCAGGTCCATGTTCGGCTTCCAGCTCCGGCCGCGCAGCGCGTGGGCCACGGTGCCCCGGCCGATCCGGAGGGCCACCCGGGCCACCGAGGCCTGCTGCCGCTGCTCCGCGGTGGCGTCCGCGTCCGCGAGCACCGAGCTCAGGATCTCGTCCGCACGCGAGCAGTCCGTCTCCACGCCCTGGTGCTCGATGTAGCGGGAGCTGAGCCCCGCGGCCAGCTTCATGCGCACGGACCGGGTTTCGGGATCATCCGCGGCGGAGCCGGTCAGCACTTCTTCGAGCTCGGCGATGCGTCTGTCCAGGTCTTCAGGCATCGTGGTCCCCTCGCATCAACTTCACCGTTCCGGTCACGGTCAGGCTGAGCCGGACGGAGTCCTCCTGGCTCAGGACGTGCTTCTTGCCCGGGGGCAGCGCTTCACCGTTCACGTGGGTCAGGTTGGTCGCGTAGTGGTCGCTGACCCAGGCCCGCCCGTCCTCGTCCAAGCCGAACACCGCGTGCCGGCGCGAGACGTTGTCATCGCTTTCGAACAGCTTCGCGTGGGGCGAGAACTCGGGGTCCCGTCCCACCATCGCTTCCGCGCCCGCCGCGATGGCGACGGTGCCGGTCTTGAAGACGACCCGCAGTTCGCGCACGGCTCGTAGCCGGGTGGTCCGCGGTGCGGGTGCGGCCGGCGCCTCGGAGACGGCCCCGTCGGCCGTCACCGGGCTGCGGTCCATCGGGCACAGCCCGTTCTCCGGCACGGCGTCGGCGGAGAACCGGTGCCCGTTTTCGCAGAGGTACGTCGGCTCACTCATCGACGACGAGCTCCAGCGCGGGCGGAGTGCTCCGCTGGTCGAAACCGGACACGGTCACCCGGGTGCCGCGGGGCAGCGGCTCGTCGAACAACGCGCGGGCGAGGGGGTTCACGAGCCGCGCTTCCACCTGGTTGCCGATCCCGCGGCCACCGAAGGTCAGGTCGGTCGTGCAGTCCTTCTTGAGCGCGCCCGTGACCCACTCCGCGAGTTCGACGGACACGCCGTGCTCCGCGGCGACCAGGTTCCGCACGTTCGCGACCTGGCCGAAGAAGATCATTTCGGCCGCGGCCTGGCCGATGAAGTCGAAGACGACGATGTTGTCCCCGATCCGGTTGAGCAGTTCCGGCCGCTTGATCTCGTAGCGGAAGTGGTCGGAGATCGCTTCGCGCACGGCGACATCGACCTTGTCGAACGCGAGGCCGGGTTCGATCAGGTTGCGCAGCACGCCGGTCTTCGGGTCCTTCTTCTGCACGCCGAGGTTGGACGTGAAGATCAGGATCGACTCCGAGAAGTACGCCGTGTCGCCGCGGCCGTCGGTCAGCCGGCCGTCCTCGAGGATCTGGAGGAACTTGTCCAGCACCAAGGGGTGCGCTTTCTCGATCTCGTCGAAGAGCACGACCCGGAACGGCTGGCGGCGCATGGCGTTCGTCAGCTGGCCGCCCGCGTCGTGGCCGACGTAGCCGGGTGGTGAGCCGATCAGCCGGTCGGCCGCGTGCGACTCCGAGAACTCGCTCATGTCCAGCCGGAGGAGTGCGCTCTCGTCGCCGTAGACGAGCTGCGCGATGCCCTTGGCGAGCTCGGTCTTGCCGACCCCGGTCGGTCCGGCGAAGAACAGCACGCCGCGCGGTCGCGTGCCGGGCTTGCCGGTGTGCGCGCCGGAGAGACCCATCGCCGCCCGCTTGAGGACGTCCAGCGCCTTGGCCACGGCCTGTGGCTGGCCCTTCACCCGCGCTCCCAGGTCGCCGGCGCGTTGCTGTAGCCGCGCCCGCAGGTGGGACTGGCGCCACGGGTTCTCGATCACGCCGAGCCGGTAGGTGGCGACGCTCTCGGCCAGCCGGTCGAACGGGACGCGGCTTTCCTGGGCGAGCTGCGCGACCCCGGCCATCGCGTCGAGCGTCATCCCGTGGGACTCGACGGCGAAGGCGTCCACCACCTTCTGTTTCGCTTCCGCGGCAACGGACTCGGCGCCCTCGTAGTCCTCGATCAGCAAGGCGGCCGCGCGCTGCCGGTCCCCGAGGTCCGGCGGCGGCACCGCGATGCTGCGGACGTGCGCGTTGCCCACGGTGAGCCAGTTCGGCAGGTCGCCTTCGTTGTCGACGAGCCAGATCACCGGGTTGTAGGGAGCGGCGCCGCCGCGGCGCAGCGCATTGACCCCGAGTTTGGCGCAGAACAGGAAGAAGTCACGCTCTTTCGCCCCGAGGTCGCTGTTGCGGAGGCTGAGGCGCGACGCGTGGGCGAGGACGAACGCGCACCGCTCGCCGGCGCCCACGACCGCGCTGATGTCCTGCTGCAGCTCGGTCAGGTCGGGGGTGCGGCCGAGGCCGTTGAGGAGCCGGCCGGCCGCGAGCTTGGCCTTGTCGGCCCCGGGCCCGGCCGCCGGCCGGACACCGAGCCCGTCGATCTGGTCGTAGGTGAACAGGCAGGTGAAGCCGTTCTCGCGCAGGACTTCCCACAGCAGCGCGGGCAGCGACGTGAGCCGGCCGCCGTCGGCGGTCACGAACTGGTCGTGCACGTTGCCGTGGAACACGAACTGGGAGTGCACGGACAGGGTCGTGGCGAACTCGCGCAGCCAGCCGGGGCTTCCGGCGGCGGAGGGAGCGAGCTCGGGTTCGGTCGCCGGGGCGTGCTCGGTCATGGTCATCGCGGGAGGGGCCTTTCTGCGAACTTCGGCGTCTGGCGCCGGGCGTATTCGTCGTCACCGATGTCGCGGACCGGCAGGTCGGGAAGCCCTTCCACATAAAGCTTCCCGCACCGGACGCCGGCTTCCTCCAGCCGTTGCCTGGCTTCCGAAGCGTCCCTCGCCCACTGCGTCAGGCGCAGATCCGCGCGGCCGGCCGATCCCGTGGCCCGGAAGTCGGCGGTGAACTCTCCGGCGTGGATGTCGACGTCGGCGTGGTGGTCGCCGCCCCAGTTCTCGTGCGTCACCCGCATACCGGTGCCGTGCTGTTCATCGACGGCGTAGCCTATGAGCTTCAGCTGCAGGGCGAACTCGGTTCGGATGGCCCGGTCTTCCGCGGCGCGCACGGCCACGGCCTGGAGCTCTTCCGCGGCCAGCCGCAGCCCGGGATCCAGCTCCCGTCGTTCGGCGAGCACCTCCTCGAGAGCGGCCAGCACCTTTCGCTGGTGAGCCGTCAGTCCGTCCGGGGTACCGGCCAGCGGGGCGAGGGCCGCGAGCCACTTCGCGGCGTCCTCGGCGTCCGCGACCCGGCGTTCCTGGCGCACCCTGGCTTCGTGGGCCTGCAGGTAGAGCTCGTCGAGGAAAGCCTTGCCCGCGCTGACGCCATCCTGGGCGAGCACTTCGGCCGCCAGCTCGCTCAACGAGGCCATGTCGTCACCACTGATCCTGCCGATCGCACCGGCCAGGATGTCGTCGACCACCGGCCGCAGGTCGACCGGGAACCGGCCGCCCGGTCCGGGGCGGGGCCCACCGGAGCCGGGGCCGCCCGACGGGGGACGGTTGCCCGGACCGGATGCCGGCCGGGAGACGACCACGCGTTGGACACGCTGGTAGACGACCCGGGCCCGGTCACTCACCGGCCGGCCGAGGGAGGCTCGGATCCGTGCGTCGGAGAGCTCCTGCTCGGTCTTGAGCAGCTGGGCGTCCACGGTGGTGCACCAGGAGGTGATCTCCTCCGTCGTCTGTCCGTTGTAGACGAACGACGGGGGTGGGCTCACCGGGGTCGACGCCGAAGTGGACAGTCCGCGCAGCCGGGCGATCCGGTTGTTCCGGATCAGCACTTCGGCGAAGGCGCGGTCCCAGGCGATCGTCTCCGCCCGGTTCTTGTTCGCTTCGGCCAGCTTGCCTTCTTCCGCCTCGGCGACCCGGCCGAGTCCGCGCAAGGCCGCCCGGGTCAGGAACACCGCACCGGCCGCGGCCGCGGCTCCGGCCACGAACGGCGCCGCCGAAGCGGCCGCGCTGCCCAGGGAGTGGAGTGCCGGGGCGAGCGAAATGCTCGGGGTCGGCGCGAACGCCGGCGTCAGGTTCATGGCCAACGCCTTGCCAGTGCTCATGACGGCTGCCTTTCCGGTGTGGCCGCAGGGCCGGTGCTGCTGTTGCGCAGCTCTTCGTGGTCGTCCTGCCAACGCCGGTACCTGCGGCGCGCCGAACGGAGATGGAGTACGAGAAGCGCCGAAGTGACGAGGTAGGGCGCGGTGAGCAGGATCGCCAGTGTCGCGGCGGCCGCGGCCGCCACACCGACGAGCAGGAGGGCCGACCGGACGAGGCCGGCGTCCTTGCCGCCGACGCGGTTCACGGCCCGCAGGAAGATCATGATCAGGGAGTACTCGCGGTGGTAGGGAGCGCCGATCAGCGCGGCCAGCCAAACCTCGCACGCCGTCTGCGCGGCCAGCCCGACCGCGACGAAACCCCAGGCGGTGCTGATCGCGTCGGCGGAAGCGAGCGAGATGGATCTCGGCAGGTTGTCGGCGCCCACGAGCAGGCCCGCCATCGCCACGACGACGATGGCCATCGAGGCCGCCGCCCAGCCCATCGCGACCGGGCGCTCGATCTCCCGCCACCGCTCCCGGCGGCGCCAGGCGAGGGTGCGGATCGACTCGTCCGCCATCAGCGACCGGCGGTGGGCGAGTTCGTCGTCGACGCCCTGCCGGACGTCCGGCGCGAGGAGGTGGAGTATCAGCAGCCCGACGAGCTCCTCGGGCACGGGCTTGGCGGATCGGCCACGCCGCCGCTCCGGCAGCACCGTGGCGGCCAAGTGCTCGAACATCGGCAGTGGCGCGCCCAGCTGAGCCGAGATGTACTCGCGCAGCCGCGAAAGATCACCGGACAGCTTCGCCTGGAACGTCCGGTCGACGGCGACCCGCAAGAAGGGCGCCCGCCACTCTTCCTCGGAAATCCGGGTCAAGGGTGCGGTGTAGGGATTGTCGCTGCGGAGCACCGATATGACGGCCCGGCAGCGGGCCACCAGTTTCCGCCACAGGTCGTCGACGTTCTTCAGCTCCCGGGCCCCCGCCGCGCCGTCCAGCTCCCTGAACAGGCGCCACCGCCAGAAGTCCTCCGCGAAATCGGCGAACTTCGGATCCTTCCACCGTGCCGCCTGCCGCATCCCGGTCGGCTCGGCCGGCAGGTCGCGGTACCGGGGGACCAGAGAAGGATCCGCGTGCCGGAGCAGGACGAGCAGCAGTGCGTCGGGGGAGCCGGGGTCCGCGCCGCTGCCGATCCGGTCGACGTGCTCGATCACCCGGGCGGCGGAGAACCCCGGGCGGCCGTCGAACTGGCTCAGCCAGTCCGCGAGCTCGGCCCAGCGGGGGTCTTCGGTGCCGAAGAGTGCCGCGGCCGCTTCGCTCCAGTGCTTCTGGAGACACTCCATCAGCGCGTGGACGTGCCAGAACTCTTCTCCCGCGAACCTGAAGGGGCGCACGGAAAGGGCCGGCTCCGGCGGCGGCGCCGAAGTGGGTTCCTGCGCGATCCACGAGCGGACCTGTTCGGCACCCCAGCGGTGGTAGTGATCACGTGTCGTGAGCCCGCGGAACAGCGGCGCGACGCGTGCGGCCAAGCCGGCCGGTTCGGGGACGTTCCAGGTCGCCAGCTGCCGCCGGATGTTGGGTTCGGACAGGTCCCCGAAGGGGTGGCGGCCGGTGGACAACTCGGCCGTGATCATGCCGAGCGACCACCAGTCCGTCTCGGCCGAAACGGAAGCCGACAGCAGTTCCGGTGCCGTGTAGGGGGTCAGGGGTCGCGAAACCTCCCAGGTGACCCCCTTGTCGAGTGGCTGCGCGAGTCCGAAGTCGACAACGGTCACCTCCCAGCCCGTGCCGCTTTCGCGAGGGGAAACCAGGACGTTCTCGGGTCGTAGGTCGAGGTGGGCCAACGAAACCCGGCCGAGCGCTTCCAGCGCGCCCGCCAGCTGGCCGACGACGTCCGCGACCGCGTCGTCGGTCAAGCCTCCCGGGTGGTCGGCCAGCACGTCGCGCAGGGTCGTCCGGCGCGCGCTCTCCGGCGCGCCGGAGCCGCCCACCCGGGCGCCGCGGTCGTCCATGATCTCGAACGTCCGCCCGGCGACCTCGCCCGAAGTGTGCAGGCGCACCACGTTCGGCGCTTTGTCCGTGATGCCCCGCCATGCTTTGTGGACACCGTCGACCGGCCCGCGGCCAGGCTTGTACAGCTTGAGGATCCGGTCCGGCGCCTTGCTCTTCCGTCCGTGCCCGACGAGCGCGACCCGCTCGACTTCGCCGGCGCCTTCGACGTCGATCCAGTGGCGGAGTTCGCAGTCCTTCGGCAACTCCACCGGGTCCGCCGGCGCACGCCCCTCCGGTTCGCTCTCGGGACGGGTCGTCGGGCGCAGGGCGGCGGGCCTGCCCGCGTCCCTGACGGTCGGCGTCAATGCCGTCATGAATTGCCCGCCGTTCCGTTGTAGCCAGTTCGTCGGCATCGAGGTTTACCCGAAGTCGCGCGCCGCTCGCAAGCTACTACACGGTTTTATTCTGATCTGTCGAAAAGCGTAACAGAGTTCGCCGCCGAGACGAACTGAAGCCCGTACAGCATGCACAGCAGGGATTTCCAGGACGATGCACCGGTTCGTGGAATCCCCGCCGCGAGCGCGGTGTGGCACCTACAATGCGGAGGCACATATGCGGAACCCGATGCGGGAGAACGCGTCCTCGTGCCGTCGCGGACCACTGTCCGAGTAAATTCGTGATCATTTCAGGGGTTGTCGAAGAACATGATTAAACGCTCTCGAACAGAGGGCTGGCCTGGTGGTTCTCCGCGCAATGCAGTGGTCCGCTTGCGGCATCGCGTCGAGGCTCGGTGGCAGGCCGCCCGGGACAGCCGATCCGGCGCCTTGCTGACGCTGGAACAGTCCGGCGGGATCACGGTCGCGTCCACGAGGTACGTGTGGAGCCTGCACGCCGAAGCCGACCGCGCGTCGAACGAAGCCCTCGTGCGGCTGCACACCGACAACGAGCCACTCATCGTCGAGATCCGGAACCGGGCGTGGGCGGTCATCCGCGCGGAAGAGCTGGGCGCCACGAAGTCGGTGCACCACCGCCGCCTCGGGCACAGCCTCGCCGAATGGGAGACCGTGGCCAGCTGCGCCGCGCACGACGTCGGCGCGGTGGTGTCGGGCCTGAACCGGATCATCGACCGCTACTGGGCTCGGCTGGCCACCGCCCACCGGGCCTTGCGGTCCGACGGGCCGGCGGCGTCCACGTCGCCGCTGCAGCCTCGCCGGATCGTGCGTGACGACCGGTGGTCCCGGCCGCTCGACCTGCTCCCGCACCGGTGCAGCCCCAACCCCGCCGTGCCGGCGGCCGTCATCGACCGCGCCGTCGAAATCGTCGTCTTCGGAGCGACCGCGTGAAACCCGCGGCCCTCCGTCGAAAGGAGACCAGATGACCACCGAACACAGACGCCGCCGCCGGCGGTACGCGGGTGTTCTGCTCGCCGCGTGCCTCTCGTCGACCCTGTCGGCTTGCGGCAGCGACGGAATCTTCAGTGACGACGCGCCGACCCGGGCCTGCGGGGTCGTCGTCGACGCGTCGGGATCGGGTGCCGACTTCCACGCGGACGAGCGGATCAAGACGAAGCTCGAGTCCTTCTTGGAACAGCAGAGCTGCGGTCAGCTGACGTTCGTCGCCCTGAACAGCCTCAGCGACACGTCGACCTGCAACGAGGAGCGCTTGGACCTCGATCCGAAGGTCGGGGACCCGCAGGCGGTGCGCGCGGCCCAGCGGCAGGAAGCGGTCACCCGGGCACTGCGGCTGCTGGACTGCGCCCGGAAGGAGTCCCACGACTCGAATGTGCTCGGCGCGCTGCGCAAGGCCGCCTCGACCCGCCCGAGCGGAACGGGACCGTACGCGGTCCTGGTCATCAGCGACATGGTCCAGGCCGACCGGCGCGTGAACATGCTGACCGCGAACATCAGCACGCCGGAGGCGCGCGCGGCGATCATCGACCAGCTGGGTGATCTGACGCCGCACCTGAACGACACCGTCCTCTACCCGACCGACCTCAGCGCGAACCTGGCCGACCCCAAGCACGGCCTGAACGTCCGCGAGTTCTGGACGGAGCTGTTCGCCACCGACGCGTCCGGCCGACCGAAGATCGAGATGAACTATGGCTGAGAACCGGAAACGAGCAGGTGCCGCCGAGTCCGAGTTGGTCCGCCGCGGACGGGCTGACGGCACCCGCGCCGCGCGGGCCGGCCAGTACGACGAGTGGTCGTTCGAGCAGGAGCAGTCGATCCCGTACGCGCAGCTGCTCGACGCACAGGAGCAGTGCGACGTCACCGAGGAGGCGATCAACCACGAGAACCGGTTGATGGCTCTCCGGACCGCGCAGGCGGCCCAGACCCGGCAACGGCGGATCGCGCGGGAGGCGGCCGAAGCCGAGATCGGTCAGGCGCGGGGACGGCTCGCGCGGAACCAGGACCACCGCGAGACGAGCCGGGCCCAGCTCGACCTGCTGACCGGCGTCCACGACCCGATCCCGGAGGACGGGGTGGACCCCGGCCCGGCCGTGCCGGGGCGGTGGATCGGGCCGGCGGACGGACGGCTGAGCCCGGTGGTGCCACCCCTGCTGAAGTACGTCCTGATGGTCCTGCTCGCCGTCGTCGAGGTTCCCATCTACTTCTCGACGTTCCGCGCGTTCGACCCCCGGAACTTCGCCCTGGTCTGGTGTTTCACCATTCCGGTTGCGCTGTGCATGGTGCTGGCACCGCACCTGTCCGGGCTGTGGCTGCGGAAACGGCTGGCCAAGCCGTCGATCGGGATCGTCCCGACGGTGGCTTCGGGCGTCTTGATGACGGCGTGGTTCGGTGCCGCGGTGCTCCTCGCCAAGCTGCGCAGCACGACGCTGGTGCAGCCGCTGTTCCTGAACGGGCACCGCATCGAGAGTCCGGTGAGCAACCTCGGGCCGACGACCCTGCTGGCGACGTTCGGTCTCGTCATCGTCGTGTCCGGTCTCCTCTCGTTCCTGCTCGGCCTCGCCGACAACCACCCCGCGGTCAGTGCGTTCGCCCGCGCCGACCGGGGGCTCCGGCAGGCGGAGGAGGCGAACCTGAAGGCCGTCAGGACCCACGCGTCCGTGCTGATCGAAGACGCCGAAGAGCCCGAAGTGTCTCCGGAGGAGAGCCTGACCTTGGAACACGAGAAGCGACTCGAGGTGCTCCAAGCCGACTACGCCGCGGCCTGGGCCGCCTACCGGGACGCCTGGTCCCTCGCCGCCGGGAACCCGTCGAGGACGCAGGCCGCCGGTTCGGCCGCTCCGCACACCGGGGTGCGGGTGTGACACCGGCGACCGTGATCCGGCTGGAGCGGCTCCACTACCCCGTCACGGCCCTCGGCCCCGGCCGGCGGCTGGGTCTGTGGGTGCAGGGGTGCTCGCTGGCTTGCCCGGGCTGCATGTCCCAGCACACGTGGGACCCGTCCGGTGGCCGCGAGACGACCGTCGCGGCTGTGGGAGACGCCTGGCGGGAGGCCCTCGACGACGGTGCGGACGGCGTGACGATCTCCGGCGGCGAACCCCTGCAGCAGGCCGGGATCGTGAGCCTGCTCGCGGCGCTGGCCGAAGCTCGGGACCGGGCCCGCCCGGAGGCGGACATCCTGCTCTACACCGGATACACGACTCGTGAAGCCGAGCTCCGGGACCCCGCGGCGCTGGCCTTCGCCGACGCGGTGATCACCGGGCGGTACGCGCGGGCCCGGCCGACCCGGCTGATCTGGCGGGGTTCGGCCAACCAGCGGCTGGTCCCGCTGACGGCGCTGGGCCGGCGCCGGTACGAGCCCTACCTCGATGCCCAGCCCGCACAACCCCCGATCCAGGTCGGCCAGGACGGCGGCGACGTCTGGTTGATCGGCGTCCCGCGCTCCGGCGATCTGGCGAAGCTCGGGCACGCCGTGCGGGACTCGGGCATCGGGTTCACCGAAACGACCTGGTCCAGAGAGGAACACACCCGTGGTTGAAATCCCCGTCGAGGCGTTGCCCGACGAAGTCCTCGCCCAAGTCGACCTCGTCGCGAAGGGCGCGGGTGATCGCAGCGAGCTGGGCGGAGAGAGGCGCTTCGGCGGCGTGGTGCTGCGGAAGCCGTTGCTCTACCCCGCCCGTCCCGACGACCTGCCGGCGCCGGCCCGAAGGCGTGCCGACCAGGGAACGACCCAGCTCCTGGGGTTTCTCGCCGCGGTCGAGCTGGAGCCGCTGCGGCGGGGACGGACCTACGGCGCGGTCGAGCTGGAAGTCACGCTGCCGGAGTCCTGCCGGATCGTCGCGTTCCCGGGTGGTGAGCCGGATGTCGTGGGTCTGCACGGGAACGTCTTCGGCCGGACCGTCAAGACCCTGGACGGGCCGGGACTGGTGGTGCACGTCATCGTGGAAGCGCCGCGTGAGCTGCTCGAACTGGCCGGCCAGGTGCGGTGCAGTGCCCAGATCTGCCGATCGGTGGGCAAGCTCGTGCACATCGTCCAGACGGAGACGGAGAAGTCCGCGCCGTTCGCCGAGCGCGTCGCGAGCGGCCGCGCCGTGCGGCTGGTGGTCGCCGCCGACGTCCACGCGTACAGCGGGCGGGACGCCGGAGGCACGGAACGCGCCCAGGACCGGCTCGCGACGGTGCTGGACCGGGCCAGCCGCGCCACGGGTTCGGAGCTCGAGGACCGGCAGGAGGGCGGCGACTCGTTCATGGTCGTCTTCCCGCCCGGTATCGACGAACGAGCCGTCCTGGTCGCCTTCTACTCCGAGCTGGCGTCCGGCCTTCGCGAGGCCAACGTCGATCTCAGCGCCGACGCCGCGATGCGCCTGCGCGTCGGGGCGGACCGGGGCCTGACCCTGCGCGGAGCCAGCGGGTGGGTGGGCCACGGGCCCATCACGGCGGCCCGGCTGCGCGATTGCCGTCAGGCTCGCGATGTGCTCCGGGGCGACGCCGGCGTTCCTTTTGTCTTCGCCGTTTCCGACTGCCTGTACCGGGACGTCTTCAGCGAGCGAGGTCTGGTGCCCACGCCCGCTTCGTTCACCTCGGCGGAGGTGGACATGCCCGAGAAGGGGTTCACCGCGAAGGCGTGGATCCACGCCGGTGCCGCGAGCTGATCAGAAACCGGCGAGCTCGTCGAGCCGCCGCTCGTCGAGGATCCGGATCCACCGGTAGCCGGTCTCGGCGATCTCTTCTTCCCGCATCGACGTGAGAACGCGCTGGATGGTCGCTTCGGTCGCGCCGGCCAAGGCGGCGAGCTCCGGCTGGGCCAGCGCGATCTCGATGAGGACCCCGCGCTCGTTCCGGGTTCCGTGCGCCGCCGCGAGCTCCCGCAGCACGCGCGCCGCCCGGACGGGCGCGGGGAAGGTCGCGAACTCCACCCGGCGGCGGGTGGCGGACCGCAGCTTCGCGGCCATGGCCCGGGAAGCGGCCCGGTTGGCGTCCGGGTGCGTCCGGAGGATCGCGTGGTAGTCGCGTTCTCCGAGCCGGAGGCACTCTCCGCGAGCGGCGGCCCGGACGCTCGCACTGCGCGGCTCGCCGTCCGCGATCCCCAGTTCCCCCACGAGGTCGCCGCCGACGCGGATGGCGAGCAGGGCCTCGCGTCCGGTTTCGGTGAGGCCGACGACCTTGTAGAGGCCGGACAGCAGGATGACCGCGGAATCGGAACGCGCGCCTTCGTGGATCACGGTTTCCCCCGCGGAGCACTGCCGGCGCGTGCCCCGGCGCAGGATGGCGGCGCGAGTCCCGGGAGTGAGCTGGCCGAAGAAGCCGGTGGACGGCCACACGGGTCCGGCGGACTCCGCGTTCGGGTTCGTTGCCATCGGTGCGACCCCGTCCTGGGTGCCGGAGTGTGAGGACGGTTCTACGTGCCCGGCGTCCGGGAGCGCAATGCGCTTAGGCCGTCCGAGGGGTCCGGCCGGGGGAGGAAGTCCACCCGAACGGCCGTACACCCGGACGTATCCCCGCGCTTACCTTGCGCCTCTATTCTGCGCAGGACGACTACGGGCGGGGGAGCCCCATGCCTCAACCAGATGAACCTTGGCAGCAGGAGATCCGGCTGGCCATGACGATGGTGGGCGGTGCCAGCCTCGCCATCTGGATGGGCGGGGTCGCCACCGAGACGTCGCAGCTGCTGCGGGAGTCGCGGGGTGATGCCGGACCCGGGCTCTACCGGCGGCTGCTCGACCTGCTGCGCGCGTCGGTGTCGATCGACGTTCTCACCGGGACCAGTGCCGGTGGGGTGAACGCCGCCTGTCTGGGCCTGGCCGAGGCCTTCGGCTCGACGCCGCAGGTGTTGCGGGACACCTGGATCGAGATCGGCTCGCTGGAGAACCTCGTGCGCGACCCCGCCGAGGCGCAGCCGCGGTCGATCCTCGACGGGGATCGCGTGCTGCTCGGTGATCTCGAACGCGCGCTGCACCGGATCACCGATCCCGGCGCGCCGCCCGCCGAACCGCCGGACATCACCGTGCTGCTCACCGGCACCATGATCGACGGCGAGACCACCCGGTTCGACGACGCGCTCGGGAACCTCGTGCGGGACACCGAACACCGGATGCTCTTCCGCTTCGATGGTCCACTGTGGACTCAGGGCGTACAGACCCCGTTGGCGCTCGCCGCGCGCTCGACGGCGTCGTTCCCGGGCGCTTTCGAGCTGTCGCGGATGCCGATCGGCCCGGACGGCGCCGACGAGCTGCACCCCGACATGACCGCCTACACCGACCTGACCCGGTCGCACTGGCTCACCGACGGCGGTGTGCTGCTCAACAAGCCGCTGCGGCCGGCGCTGCGGGAGATCTTCGAACGCCCGTCGCACGCCGACGTCCGGCGCCTGCTGCTCTACGTCGTGCCGACCGGGGAACGGGAGGCGACCGAGATCGCCTGCGACGCGGCGAACCCGCCGTTGCTGTCGAACGCGATGAGCAAGGTCGTCTCGACGGTGATGAGCCAGTCGATCAGCGCCGAGCTGGAGGACCTGACCCGGCACAACGACGCCGTCGTCCGGACCCGCGACACCCGCGTCTCGCTGGCCGCGCTGGGGCTGCGCGGCGGGCCGGAGTGCCTGGTGGACAAGGGGATCGCCACTTCGTACCTGGAGCGGCGGACGGCCGAGGACGCGGCCGAGCTCGTCCGCGTCGCCACCCGCCGGTACGCGCTGTCCGATGTGGACACCGAGGACCGGGAGTGGGCCTCGGGGATGTCGCAGCAGCTGCGCGCGGTCGCCGTGGCCGGGCTGAGCAGCGGCATCCCGCCGGAGCCGCCGTCGGCGAGCATGACCGTCGCCGACCTCGTCGCGTACCGCACGAGCGCGCTCGACGACGCCGTCGCGACCGGGCTGCAGCTGATCAACGCGGGGTTCAAGCTCGGCCCCGACCCCACGCAGGCCAAGGAGCTCAACAACGCGCGGGCGGGCCTGCACGCGGCGCGGAAGACGTCCGCCAGGGGCGTGCGGCTGGCGCAGTGGGTCGCCGCGCACGACGAACCCGGCGCGAGCAGCACGCTCGACGGCTGGATCCGCGAGCTCGCCCAGGAGTGGGCCGGGCTCGGCCGCTCGGACGCCGTCGCGCAGGCCTGGCCGATGGTGGTGACGGCGTTGCGGTCCGCGACACCCGCGTTGCGGACCCTGAGCGCGGAGACCCCCGGCACGGTCAAGACGCTGCTCGACTGGCTGGCCCTGCCCGACGGCGGTGACGACGTCGTCCAGGCGCGGCTGCTCGGCCTGCACATCGCGACGCGCGGGCTGCTCGCCCAAGCGCCGTCGGTCGACCAGCGGGTCGAGCTCGTGCAGGTCAGCGCCGATTCGCGGACGTTGCTGGACCTCAAGCGGCGCCGGTCGGGAGACAAGCTGACCGGGTTGCAGGCCGACTACTTCGGCGCGTTCTACAAGTCGTCGTGGCGCGCCAGCGACTGGATGTGGGGCCGCGTCGACGGCGCCGGCTGGCTGGTGCAGTGCCTGCTCGACCCGCGGCGGCTGGAGACCCTGCGCGACCTCGTCGGGGCGGAGACCTTCCGCGAGGAGCTGGTCACCGCGCTGAAGCCGGCGTGGCGGGTGCCCGACCGCGACGACAACGCCGAGCCCGCCGAGATCGGCGAGCTGACCGGCCAGCTCGACGCCGAGCTGGCGTTCCTCGGGCTGGACTCGGCGCTGAACACCGTGGACTTCGCCACCGACCGGCCGGTCAGCATGCCGGTGACGGCGATGGTGCTGGCCCGCACGCGCCAGGCGGAGATCGCCGCGGAGGAGCTGCCGGTCGTGGCGACGCAGGCGGCCGCCGACGTCAAGGTGGGCGGCTGCAGCGGCGCGGCCTCGGCCGGGTTCCGCGCGCGGGCCGCGCAGCCGATCGCCGACGCGGCCGCGGCTCAGCGCGTGTTCCAGGCGTGCCAGGTGTCGGCGGAGAAGCTCGCCGGCGAGCAGGGCACGGCCCAGCTCACGCGGACGCTGGTCAGGCTCGGCGCGGCGACGGTCAACGCGGGGACGGTGGCGTTCCGCCTGCCCGGCGGCTGGCCGAAGACCGTCGCGGGCATCCTCCGGACGGTGGCCCGGAGCACGGCGAAGGTCACGCAGAGCGCGTCCAGGCTGGGCACGCCGGGTTCACTGGCGGCGGGCGTGCTGGCGCTGCTGGCCGGCCTGGTGATCGGCGACAGCGGCGGCGCGATCCTGCAGTGGATCGGCCTCCCGGTGCTGGCGGGCGCCGTCATCTACCTCGCGACGGCGCTGCTGACCATGGGCCGCACCGCGCGCCGGCTGTTCGCGGCCCTGGGCGTGCTGGTCGTGGCGGCGCTGCTGCTGGCGGCGTTCCTGCCCCCGATCGCGCAGCCGTTCTTCGGCTGGCTGGGCAGCGTGGTGGCCGGCTGGCGGCGCGGTGAGGCCGCGGTGTGGTGGCTCGTGGTGTCCGGCCTGCTGATCCTGCCCGCGGTGGTGATGCCGGTGAGCGGGATCTGGCGCCGCCTGCGGCACCGGCGCGGGGCCTGACCGGACGTCTCGGCGGCCTGCGGGCGGCCGAGACCCCAACCGTCCGGCCCGGGGCGCCGCTCGTGCGGAATCGTGCGGAATGCGGCCCGTCGCCTTGCGATCACGGCGCCGAGGGTTCAAGGTGCGGGTAGGTCGCGAGCCATGGGTGCGCGACCCAGCCGCGCGTATGCCCCGGAATGATCCACATCAAACATGTTTGTGGGCCTCCTCACCGGGTACTCCGCGTCGCCGCAGGTCATTGCGGGGGTCGTGAGCTGCGTCGCTGGCACGGCGAAAATTCTCTGTTACGTTTCCTGAGTATGTCCGTAACGCACTTGATCGAATCGCCGACCAAGGCGGACGGCGCGGAGCTCTGGCGAATCGCGCGCGATTCCGCCAAGCTCGATCTCAACTCGCCGTACGCATACATGCTGTGGTGCCGCGATTTCGCCCAGACATCGGTGGTCGCGCGCGAGGACGGCAAGGCGGTCGGATTCGTGACCGGCTACCGCCGGCCGCAGGAACCCGGTGTCGGGTTCGTCTGGCAGGTCGCGGTCGACGCGTCGCAGCGGGGAAAGGGCCTGGCCGGCACGCTGCTGGATGCGCTGTACACGCGGCTCGTCGCCGACGGGGTGCGTTACCTCGAGACCACCATCACCCCGGACAACGAAGCGTCCATCCGGCTGTTCACATCGTTCGCGAAGCGGTGGAACGCCGCGGTGGAAACCAGTGTGCTGTTCGACGGAGAGGATTTCCCCGAAGCCGGGCACCTCGCCGAAGAGCTTTACCGCATCGGTCCGCTCACCGCACGCAAAGATCCGGGCGAGTAGGAGAAAAGAAACGTCATGAGCATCTTCGAAGAGCTCGAATCCGAGGTCCGCAGCTACAGCCGCGGGTGGCCGGTCGTGTTCGACCGCGCCCAGGGCAGCCACCTCTACGACGAGAGCGGGAAGCCCTATCTGGACTTCTTCGCCGGAGCGGGCGCGCTGAACTACGGGCACAACAACCCGCGGCTCAAGCAGGCGCTGATCGACTACATCCAGCGCGACGGCGTCACCCACGCGCTCGACATGTACACCGTGGCCAAGCGCGACTTCCTGCAGACCTTCCGCGACCGGATCCTCGACCCGCGCGACCTGAACTACAAGGTCGTGTTCCCGGGTCCGGGTGGCGCGAACGCCGTCGAGGCTGCGCTGAAGCTGGCGCGCAAGGTGACCGGCAAGGAGTCGGTCATCAACTTCACCAACGCCTTCCACGGCATGACGCTGGGCGCGCTGTCGGTCACCGGCAACTCGATGAAGCGCGGCGCGGCGGGCATCCCGCTGGTGCACGCCACCCCGATGCCGTACGACAAGTACTTCGACGGCGCGATGCCGGACTTCCTCTACTTCGAGAAGCTCCTCGAGGACTCCGGCAGCGGGCTCAACGAGCCGGCCGCGGTGATCGTCGAGGGCGTGCAGGGCGAGGGCGGCATCAACGCCGCGCGCCTGGAGTGGCTGAAGGGGCTCGACGACCTCTGCAAGCGCCACAACATCCTGCTGATCCTCGACGACGTCCAGATGGGCTGCGGCCGCACCGGCCCGTTCTTCAGCTTCGAGGACGCCGGGATCAAGCCGGACATCGTCTGCCTGTCGAAGTCCATCAGCGGCTACGGCATCCCGATGGCGCTGACGCTGATCAAGCCGGAGCTCGACGTCTGGGAGCCGGGCGAGCACAACGGCACCTTCCGCGGCATCAGCCCCGCGTTCGTCACCGCGACCGAGGCGATCAACGCCTACTGGAGCGACGACGAGCTCGAGAAGTCGACCAAGGCGAAGGGCGAGCGCATCGCCGCCGCGTTCTCGGGCATCGTCGAGGCCTACCCGGAAGCGAACCTGGTCGCCAAGGGCCGCGGGCTCGCGCGCGGTCTCGAGTTCGCATCCGGCGACACGGCCGGCCGCGTCTGCGCCGAAGCGTTCGCGCGCGGAATGCTGATGGAGACCTCCGGTCCCGACGGCGAGGTCATGAAGCTTCTGCCGCCGCTCACCCTGACCGACGACGAGCTGACCCAGGGCCTGTCGACCATCGACGAGTCCATCAAGGCCGTCCTCAAGAAGTAAAGGAGTTCACCCGTGCTCGTCCGCACACTCGACGAGGTCACCGACACCGACGCCGACATCAAGACCCCGAACTGGCGCAGCAAGCGGATCATCCTCGCCAAGGAGGGCGTCGGCTTCTCGGTGCACGAGACCACGCTGTACGCAGGAACGGTCAACGACTTCTGGTACGCCAACCACATCGAGGCGGTGTTCATCACCTCGGGCGAGGGCGAGATCGAGGACCTCGCCACCGGCAAGGTGTACGAGCTCAAGCCGGGGACGCTGTACCTGCTCAACGACCACGACAAGCACCAGGTCCGGCCGCGGACCGAGATCAAGTGCGTGTGCGTGTTCAACCCGCCGGTGACCGGCCGCGAGGTCCACGACGAGAACGGCGTGTACCCGCTGATCACCGAGGACTCATAAACACCGGAGAGGAAACAGGAGGCGAAGCCCGTGACGCTGACGGACACCCGGGTCGACGACACCTACCCGACCCGGATCACCGGTACGCCGGAGCACCTGCCGCGCGTGCACCCCACGGTGTGGGGCACCGAAGCCGACGGCCCGATCGACGCCGCGACGCTGGCGAACCACGAGACCAAGGGCTACACCGTGGTCGACGACATGCTCTCCGTCGGGGAGGTGCAGACGTACTGGCAGGAGCTGGTGCGGCTGTCCTCCGACCGGGAGCTGGCCGGGGACGAGCGCGTGATCGCCGAGGCGAAGACCGGTGAGGTCCGGTCGATCTTCGACGTCCACGAGATCTCGGACCTGATCGCCGAGCTGGTGCGCGACCCGCGCGTGCTGGACCGGGCCCGGCAGCTGCTCGGCTCGGACGTCTACGTGCACCAGAGCCGCGTCAACTACATGCCGGGGTTCAAGGGCACCGGGTTCTACTGGCACTCGGACTTCGAAACCTGGCACGCGGAGGACGGCATGCCGTCGCCGCGCGCGGTCAGCTGCTCCATCGCGCTGACGGACAACTACCCGTTCAACGGCGGCCTGATGATCATGCCGGGGTCGCAACGGACGTTCGTCCAGTGCGCCGGCGAGACGCCGGACGACAACTACAAGGCGTCGCTCAAGGACCAGCGGGTCGGCGTGCCGAGCGAGGACGACATCACGAAGATGGCGGCCGAGCACGGCATCGACCAGTTCACCGGCCAGTCCGGCTCGGCCCTGTGGTTCGACTCGAACATCATGCACGGCTCCGGCAACAACATCACCCCGTACCCGCGCTCGAACATCTTCCTGGTGTTCAACAGCGTGGAGAACGCATTGCAGGAGCCGTTCGCGGCGAGTGCCCCGCGGCCCGCGTTCATCGCCGGCCGCGACTCGACACCGATCTCGCGCTAGCCACAGTGTCATTCCGAGGCTCCGCCACCCGGAGCCCCGGAACGCGGATGGCCCGGCGGTGACCGACCCGGTGCGCTTTGTTACCGTGTCGCCACCGCGCGGGCGTGTGGCCCGCGCGACAGACGTCTTCGCGGACGATCGGCGGGTGCTTCGCTCGGGGTGAGCTCACCCGCCCGGTCGCCTGGGAAGACGACGGGTGGACCGCGCCCCCTGGCGGCCCAGCCGGGAGTTCCAGCACGACCCCGTACCAGCGGCTCGGGACCGCCGGCACGGGGTCGTGTCACGTCCGGGGGTGACGCTCTGCCGGTGGATGTCGCACCCCGTCCCACTCGCCGCTGCGGAATCCGCAGGACGGCCAAAACTCCTGGTACCGGCCCCCTTCGACAACCCGTGACCACGGTAGGTTGATTTTCGCGGCGAGGGAGACCCCCGGGGAGGTGGGCGCGAGCATGGCCGAATGCCGGTTCCAGCTGCTCGGGCCCGTCCAGCTCTTCGACGGCGACGTCGCCGTCCCGATCGGCGGCCCCGGCGTCCGCGGGCTGCTCGCCCTGCTCGCGCTCAAGCCCGGCAAGGTCGTCGGGCTCGACGAGATCATCGACGCTCTCTGGGGCCACGACCCGCCCGCCACGGCCCGGACCATCGTCCACGGCAACGTTTCCCACCTGCGGCGGATCCTCCGCGACATCGACGGCCCCAGCATCGTGACCACGCCGCCGGGCTACCGCCTGGCGGTCGAGCCCGACCGGGTCGACGTCCACCGGGCGCGCGGCCTGCTCGACCGCGCGTCGGAGGCCACCCCGGAGGTCGCCGCCGCGCTGCTGGCCGAAGCGCTCGCGCTCTGGCAGGGCCCGGCGCTCGGCGGCGTGCCCGACTCACTGCGGGCACCCGAACTCGAGGACCTCCGGCTCGCCGTGCACGGTGCTCGCGTCGACGCCGACCTCGACCTCGGCCGGCACGCCGAGCTGATCGTCGAGCTGAGCCCGATCGTCCGCGCCGACCCCCTCGCCGAGCGGACCGCCGGCCAGCTCATGCGGGCGCTGTACCACGCCGGGCGCCGCGGGGACGCGCTCGAGCTGTACCGGACCGTCTCGCGCGCCACCCTCCGCACCCTGGGCGTCGAACCCGGCGCCGAGCTGCGCTGGCTGCACGAGCGCGTGCTCAACGCCGACCTCCCGGAGCTCTCCCGGGAAAGCTCCCACCTGCGGGCCGAGCTTTCCCGGGAAAGCGCCGTCCTCGACGAGCGGGGGCAGCCGATCTCCCAGCTGCCCGCCGCGGTGCCGAGCCTGGCCGGGCGCGCCGACGAGCTGGCCTGGCTCGACGGCCTGGTCACCCGCGCCGAAGCCGGCGAAACAACCATCGCGATCGTCACCGGGACCGCCGGGGTCGGCAAGAGCACCCTCGTGGTGTGGTGGGCGCACCGGATCGCGGCGCGGTTCCCGGACGGCGTCCTGTTCGCGTCGCTGCGCGGCTTCGACCCGCACCACCCGCCGCTGGAGCCCGCCGAGCTGCTCACGCAGTTCCTGCTCGGCCTCGGCGTCGAGACCGCGAAGATCCCCGAGCTGCTGCACGAACGCGTCGCGCTCTACCGGTCGCTGATCGCCGGACGGCGGATGCTCGTGCTGCTCGACGACGCCCGCACGGCCGAGCAGGTGCGCCCGCTGCTGCCGCCGAGCGCGCGGACGATGACGGTGGTGACCAGCCGGTCGCGCCTCGACGGGCTCGCCGTGTCGAACGCGGCCAAGCAGCGCGTCCTCGGCACGCTCGCGCCCGAGGACGCCGTCCGGCTCATCGAGGAGCTCGCCGGCCCGGCCGGGCACAACCACACGCTCGCCCGGCTCTGCGGCTACCTCCCGCTCGCCCTGCGGATCGCCGGGGCGCGGCTCTCGGCGAGCCCGCAACGGACCGCCGAGGAACTCGTCGACGAGCTGGGCAACGAGCGGACGCGGCTGGCCGGGCTGCAGGTCGACGGCGCCGACGACAGCGTGCGTGCCGCCTTCGACGTCTCCTTCCGCGGCCTGCCCGGCGAGATCGCCGAGACGTTCCTGCAGCTCGGCGCGGTGCCGGGGGTGATGGTCGGGCCGCACCTGATGGCCGCCGTGGCGCAGGTCCCGGTCGTCGAGGCCCGGCGGCGGCTGCGCGCGCTGGCCGCGCACAACCTGATCGCCGAGACGGCCCGGGACGTCTTCGCCCCGCACGACCTCGTCTGGCTCTACCTGCGCGAGCTCGCGGAACAGGAGCTCGGCGAGAAGGAGCGCGACGAGGCGATCGGCTGGGCGGTCCGCTACTACCAGGCGGCGGCCGACCGGGCGCGGCGCCGGCTGGGTCACGTCGCCGACCCGCTCGACTACACCGGCGTGCTCGCCGAGGAGGCGATGCCGGCGCTGACCGGCTTCGCCGAGGCGCAGGACTGGTTCGCGAGGGAGTGGCCGAACCTCCTCGCGGCGCTCGACGCCGCGTTCTCGGCCGGGCGCCACGACGACGTCTGGCGGCTGGCCCGGATCGGGCACAGCTACCGCGTCGCCTGCCCGCTGCTCGACGAGTGGTCACGGATGGCCGACCTCGGTGTCGCCGCCGCCGAAGCCGCGGGCGACGTCGCCGGCCAGTGCTGGCTGCGGCTCGCGCGGTGCGAGATCGCGCTGACCTTCGAGCTGCCGGGTGCCGGCCTGGCCGACGCCCGGCGGGCGCTGGAGCTCTCCGCGGGCTCGTCGGACGCGCGGCTGGTCACGTCGGTCGACCTGCACCTGGGCCGCGCGCTGAGCCGGCGCGGCGAGCACCAGAAGGCCATCGACCGGCTGGCTCGCGCGATCGCGGAGGCGCCGGACGTCACCCTGCGCGGCCAGGCGCTCAGCAGCTGCGCGCAGGCGGAGAAGCGGGCGGGCCGGCTGCCGGACGCGATCGCCCACCAGCTCGCCGGGCTGGCGATCGACCGCTCGCTCGGCGACGACGACCGGGTGGTCGTCTCCCTGGACAAGCTGGCCGAGCTCAGCCTCCGGGCGGGTGACCTGGAGGCGGCGGAGCGCCACGTCTGGGAAGCGATCGACCTGGCGATCAGCCGCGAGTTCGCGGCCCGCGAAGGAGCGCTGCGGCTGACGCTGGGCCGGGTGCTGCGGGCGAAGGGCGATCTCGACGGCGCCCGGGAACAGCTGGCGTTGTCGGTGCGCATTTACGAACGCGTGCACCCGAAGCTCGTCGGAGAGGTCCGGGCGGAACTCGCCGAACTGCAGTGACGATTTCGCGTGACAACTTTCCGGCGGTGATCCACAGTCGTGGGGAGAATGCCGGTTGCGAATGGATCACGACCCGGCTCCGGCGGTCGATCCTTAGTGGATTCTTAGTGCCCCCGGCCGGCGTCCGCGTAGGTTCGGGAGTGCCGGCTGAGCCCTAGGGGAGGGGCAGGCTGAGACGCCGGCGCCGGGCCCCGTGCGGGAAAACCCCGCCGGGGCCGGGAGCCGCCAGGAGCGGCTCGTGGCGGCCCGGCCGGCCGACGTGGGGGTAGGCCGGCCGGTCGCCAGGCTCGGCGAAAACCCGCAGCTCAGCTCACGTTCGCCGTGCAGAGCGCGATCGTCGTCCCGCTGTTTTCCGCGACCTTCTTGCCGTCGACCAGAATGGCGCAGGCGATTTCGTTGTTGAGCTGCGAATTGCGGGTGTCCGCGGTCAGCGTCAGCAGGTACGAACCATTGTTGTAGGAGGCCTGGCCTTCCCACGCGTCGGTGCTCGCGGGCGCGTTTTCCGTGCGCTGGTCCGAGAGGCTGCCGTACCGCACGGTCGCGCCGCCGGCGGAGGTCACCTGGAACGTCACGGTGTGCTTGTCCCCGGCCACCGAAGGCAGGTGGAGCCCGGCGTCGCCGCCGCCCAGGAAGGTCGAGTACAGCAGCATCCCGCCCGTCGTCAGCAACGCGGCGACCGAGACCACGGTGGCGGTGATCGCCAGCCCGCGATCGCCCGTCGTGCCCTTCTTGACCTGGACCAGCCCGACCACGGCCAGCACCAGCCCGATCCCGCCCAGCGGCCACGCGACGAACCCGATGTCCGGGACGAACGTGACGACCAGGGCGGCCACGCCGAGCACCAGGCCGGCGATCGCGAGGAGGTTCCGTCCGGGCTTCGCGTTGGCTTGACGACGCTCCGTGGCCGTCACCGGTGGCGCGGGCCGTCCATGGCGCGCGGCGGTCGGCGGCGGGTACTGCGGGTCGGTCATCATGCGAACCCCTTCGGGTGGGAGTGCGACGACGTTAACCCATAAGAGTGCCCACGAACGAAAATGTTACATTCTGGAAAAAGTCATTGTCCCACCGTTTCGCGCCAGGTATCGGTATTTCCTGACAACGCGCGCAGGGTGTGGCCCGGTGATCAATGAGAAGAATATCGGAGTTCCCACTGTTTCCGTGGCCGTGCGGCCTACGACGACGGTCGGTTCCGGTGTTCAAGACGAAAGTCGCGTACCGGACTTCTCAGTCGAAAAGGCTCACTTCGGGGGTGATTTCGAGGAGCTCGAAAACGGGACGGCCGCGGCGGCCGTCGATCGTCGTCGTCCGCACGACGCGCAGCCGGGCGGTCACCGGGCGGTCGAGGTTTTCCTTGATCTCGTCGAGCAGGTCCGGCGCCACCGCGCCCTGGATCGTGCCGCCCGACTCGCGGTCGAGGTAGAAGATGCGCCGCCGGGTGCGGACGCCGTCGAGCCGCCCGCGCACCGTCTCGTAGCCGACCTCCTCGCGGGACTCGCGGAGGCTGCCCTGCAGGATCCGCGCCTGCTCGGTGGTCATGCTGCGGGTGACCTGCTCGCCGGCGGTCGGGGTCAGCGCCATCCCGATGCCGGCGTTCTTCGCGACGGCGTTGACGATGTCGCTCACCGCGTTGCGGACGGTGTCGCGCTGCAGCAGCACGGCGTCGAGCGCGCCGTCGTCCGAGCCGTTCGCCGGCAGGAAGTCGCACAGCTCCTTGACCGCGCGCTCGGACAGCGTCTCGATGCCGTCGACGATCAGCGCGTCGTCGGAGACGTCGAGCTCCGGGAAGCCGAAGAAGATCGCGTTGCCCGCCTGGCCGCGCTGGATCAGCGGCGCCTTGTCCCGGTCGGTCTGCTGGACCTGGGTGACCTCGCCGGACGGGTTCCGGATGATGTGCCCGATCTTCGCCGTCGCGTCCTGCAGGGCGCGGCTGATGTCGGAGAAGGTGTAGGCGTCGATGGTCTGCTCGCCGATCACCGACACGTGCAGCAGCGGTGAGCGGGACGTCCGCTCGAACTTGGCGTTGGCCGCCATCGCCGAGGCGCGGGCCAGGTCGTCGAGCCACGTGCCGCCGGGGATCTCGTCGGCGATGCGCCGGAACTCGTTCCTCACCAGATCATCTCCGGGTAGCCCCTGCCGCCTTGGGCCCAGACCTCGGCCCACACGTCTTCGTCGCCGGGGCGGCACAGGAAGCCGTCCAGCATGCCGCCGACCGGCTGAACCTGATCGAGGTACATCGCGGGCTGCCCGACGATCACGCCGCGCAGCGTGAGCAGGCCGTACAGCGCCGACCGGCCGGCGTCGTCGAGTCGCTTGAGCGCGCCCCACTCGTCCGGGATGAGGACGACGTCGAGGCTCTGCGGCGGGTGCGCGGTGCGCGTGACGAGCTCGCCGCCGATCCACGCGCGGCCGGACGGCATGATCCGGCGGGCCACACCGAGGTAGCTGTTGAGCGCGCTGAAGAGGATCTCGCGCTCGTTCTGGTGCGGGGCGTCGAAGACCAGGCGTTCGTAGACGTCGGCGAGGTCGCAGGCGTGGCGGCCCGGCGGAAGGACCTGCTGGGGCGTCCAATGGGGGAGCGCCACGCCACCCCCTCCTCAGGCTCGCTCACAGTGCGTAGCCGAACTTACCAGGATGGGTGTCAGCCACCGCGCCCAGGCTGGTGCGGCCACTGCGGGGTGACCTCGTCGGCTTCCGGCCAGGCGGGTTCCTCTTCGGTCGGCCAGTCCTCGGCCTGTGCGCCGCGCTGCGGAGGCAGCGGCAGCCGGCCTTCGCGGTGGCCCGCGGGCTCCGGTTCTTCGTCGTCCTGGACGGGTTCGTGGCGGTCGGTCTCGGGCTGCATCCAGGCCGCGGGGATGAACTGCGTCTGCTCGGCGGCCGACGGCTCGGGCTCGTCGTAGACGTCCACGAACTCGGGCTCGGGCTCCGGTTCGGGCCGGGGCTTGGGGCGCTGGGTGCGCAGGACCAGCCACGAGGTGAGCGCGCCGAGGGCGAAGGCGATGATCAGCCACAGCCAGATCTGCCCGAACAGCCACACCATCTGCTCACTCACCCCTCAAACGACTGTGATCTCGACGCGCCGGTCCTCTTCGCCGCCGGTGGCGGGCCGGGTGTCGCCCAGCCCCCGGTAGGTCACGCGCTTGGCCGTCAGGCCGTTGGTGGTGAGGATCCGCGTGACGGCCCTGGCGCGGTCCCGGGAAAGCTTCAGCGCGCCGCCGGCGCTGCCGGACCCGCGGGCGGCGTGGCCGGTGACGCGGAACCGGAAGGTGCCCGGCGACTTGGCGAGGGCGATCGCGACGGTGCGGGCGGCCTGTTCGCCTTCGGGGGTGAGCCGGGCGGTGTCCGGCACGAAGGTGATCGGCGCCTCGGCGAGCATCCGGTCGATCTCGGCTTGCACACCGGCCTTGTCGGTGGGCGGCGGCGGAGCGGTGGCACTGGTGGTCGGCGGCGGGCTGCTGGTGCTGGGCGGAGTCGTCGGGGGCGGCGGCGCGCTGGGGGCGATGGGGGTGACGTCGCCCTGCAGCTGGGCGGCCCGGACGCCATCGACGTTCTGGACGACTTCGAGGGCCCGCAGCGCCTGGTCGGGCGCGAAGCCGGTGAGGGTGGCGTCCCGGCCGTCGAAGGTGACGGTGCCGGGGGACAGCCCGGCCTGGGCCAGCGCGGCTTGGGCGTCGGCGGTGAGGTCACGCTGGATGTTCCCGCCCTGGGCCCAGGTGACGACCCCCGCCAGCAACGCGGTGACCAGCACCGCGATCGGGACCACGAGGATCCAGCGACGACCACCGGACATAAGGGGACTGTAAGCCGGGCGGGGCGGGTTGGCGAGCGGGGGAAGAGTGGTCGTCCACAAGTTGTCCCCAGGCAAGTCGACATGTGGACAACTCGAGGGGGAGTGATCGGTTGGGCACTTTGCGTCGGAGGGGGGCGATATGCTGGAGCGGGGCACGCCCCCCTGGGAGTGGCGGGGGTTTGTCTGGAGGGCTGGGGGTCTGGCCGGGGGCCCGCAAAGGTGCCGCCGGGGGCTGGGTCTGGCCGGCGTCGGACGCCGGGGCGTCTACCCCTGCCCGGCCAGGTTGTGCGCCGCATCGCCGATCTTCACCCGGGCATGACGAACACCGATTGCGGGCGAACGCGGCCGAGAAGAACGCTCGATCGAGCAGTCAGTTGCTGGGTCGGGCCGGATGCTCGCCCTTGATGCTGTCGATCGGCGCGATGCCGGCGTAAGCGGCCAGTTTGCGCCGGGCTGGACGCCGCCGGTCGGACCGCGCGGCGGGACAAGATTTCCAGCACCACCGGCTGGCTGACCTTCGGGACGCCGGTCCCGGCCGGAACCCGAAAGCCGCCGCCGAGGGCTGCGTCTGGTCGTCGCCGCACGCCGGGTCGCCTGCCTGCCCGGCCAGGTCATGCGGCGGTCCCGGGCGGGACCGCCCGAAAAGTCGCCGCCGCGGGGGCTCGCCTCGGCCGCCGCCGGATGGCCGAAACCCGTGACCGCCACCCTCAGGTCTCCCTCAAGGTGGCCGTCACGACCCTCGGCAGAATCCCGGCCGACCTCAGCTGGCCTGCTGCCGAGCCTGGGCGTTGTCCGGCACCTCGAGCACGTCCAAAGGCACGTAAGGCGCCAGCTGCGGCCGCTTCGGCGACAACCCGTCGCCCATCGACTCGCCCCGCAGCTGCCGCCGGATCCACGGCAGCAGGTAGGCCTTCGTCCACGTCAAATCCGATCGCCGCGAGTCGATCCAGCGGTTCGGGACCTCCTCCGCGGGCCACGGCTCGCGCCAGTCGCCCTCGATCGGCACTCCCAGGACCTCCGCTGCCTTCAGGGCGATCCGGCGGTGGGCCTCCGGGGAGAAGTGCAGGCGGTCGTCGCTCCACGCGCGGCGGTCGTGGAGGGGTGCCATCGTCCACAAATCGACCATGCGGGCGCCGTGGCGCTCCGCGATCGCCCACAGGTGGGCGTTGTAGATCCCCACCTTGCCGCGCAGAACCGACATCACGGACAGCACCTTCGTGTCCGGGCCGTTGAAGATGAGCACCGGGATGCCCGCCGCCCGCAGCTTGGCCACGCCCTCTTCGAGGCGCGCCGCCACCGCGTCGACGTCCGCTCCCGGGACGATGATGTCGTTGCCGCCCGCGCACAGGGTGACGAGGTCGGGCTTCAGTTCCAGGGCGATCGGGAGCTGCTCGTCCATGATCTCGTCGAGCATCTTGCCCCGCAGGGACAGGTTCGCGTACTGGAAGCCGGTGCGCCCGGCCGCCAGGATCTCCGCGAGCCGGTCGGCCCAGCCGCGGTACGAACCGTCCGGCAGCTCGTCGTTGAGCCCTTCGGTGAAGCTGTCCCCGATCGCCACATAGCTGTCGAATCCGTACACGGTGGGTCCCCTTCCCGTCCTGCGACCGACTCCCCGACATGTAGTTGTACACGACAACTAACCGTCCGGGCCCCTCCGGTGTTCAGCCTGTGGTAACAGTGTCTTATCTTGTCGGCCTTCCCCGCCTCTCTATTACGTAGTCTTCACCTTCCGCATGCCGTGAGACAGCACACTCGAAGGCAATCACCAGACTCTTGTGGCGAAGATCTCCCTGCTTGCAGCCTGCCTGGCACGATCCGGCACGCTGGACAGGTGTCCGCAGAACCCCGTGAGTCGCTCGCGCAGATCCTCGGCGGCCGCCGAGGTGCGCTCGACGCCAGTATCCCGCCCGCCGGTTTCGTCGTCGGCTGGCTCGCGGCGGGGCAGTCCATCGCCTGGGGTGCCGGCGCCGCCATCGCGGTCGCCGTCGCGCTCGGGGTCTACCGGATGGTCCGCGGCGGGAAGGTCCGCGCGGTGGTCGTCAGCCTGGCCGCCGTCGTCGCGGCCGCGCTGATCGCCCTGCACACCGGCCGCGCCCAGGACTTCTTCCTGCTGCAGCTGATGTCCAATGTGGCCAGCGCGCTGCTCTGGGCCGCGAGCATCGTGGTCCGGTGGCCGCTGCTCGGCGTCGTCGTCGGCCTGGTGCTCGGCCAGAAGACGCGCTGGCGCCGCGACCCCGTGCTGCTGAAGGCGTACTCGCGCGCCAGCTGGGTCTGGGTGTTCGGCCAGTACGTGCTGCGCGTCGTCGTCTACGGCCTGCTGTGGTGGTCCGGCCAGGTGATCGCGCTCGGCGTGGCCCGCACGGTGCTGTCGTGGCCACTGGTCGCGCTGACCGTCGCGGTGAGCGGCTGGGTGCTCTACCGGGCATTGCCGCCGGAGCACCCCGGCTTGCGATTGGCCCCCGAAACCCGGTCGGACGACGTACCCGGGACATAAGGCGGCCCCCGGCGAGGGGGGAGGGTCCGGGGGCCACTGACTACGTTACCCGGACTACCGGGCTCCAGTCGACGTTTTGGCGTCTTCCCGTCGCGTTTTACTCAATTTTTTAGGGAAATACTGGTCTAACCACCCCTTCGCCGAAGGCGTCCACGGCCGCGAGCCAGGCCGCCCCGAGCACCCCATCCGAGCTGGTCAGCACCTCCAGGCCGGACAAACCACGGCGTACGAGGGCACCGACCGGGCTGTTTCCGGTCAGGACCGAACCCACGAGCACCACCGGGGTCGATTCGCCCGGCTCGCGCGCGGCGAGGGCGTTCGCGACCAGAAGTTCGGCCGCGCGGGCCACTATTCCGCCCGCCGCGGGCTCGCCGGCGTCGTGCGCCGCGCTCACCAAGGGGGCGAAGCGGGCGAGCCGGACCGGTGCCTCGGCATTGGCGGTCGTGATCAACGCGCGTGCCGCGGCGAGGCGCTCCGCGTCCGTCCGGACGTCCAAACCGGACGGTCCGAGCGCCGCGGCGAGCACCGCCGAGGGCAGCCCGTCCAGGGAGAGGCCGCGGCCGAGAGCCTCCAAAGTGGATCGGACGGCTTCGCGGCCGAGCCAGAACGCGGACCCTTCGTCGCCGAGCAGCCAGCCGTAGCCGCCCGAGGTGCCGGTCAGCCGGCGCTTGCGGATCCGGCCCGCGATGGAACCGGTGCCGGCGACGAGCACCGTCCCGTCCGGCGCCGACGTCGCGGACGCGTACGCCACTTCCGCGTCGGCGACCACCCTTACGTTCGTGAGTCCGATTCGCGTCCAAGCCGCGTCGAACACCGCCGCCACGCGCACGTCGCTGAGCTTGCTGACCCCGGCCATGCCGACGACGGACGCCCGCACCTCGCCCGGGTCGCGCGTGCCCAGTGCCGCGGTGATCGCGTCGGCGATCCGGCCCGCCGCGACCTCGGGTGCGTGCGCGTTGGGGTTGGCGCCTTCGCCGCGGCCGGTGCCCAGCACGGCGCCGGCGGCGTCGACCAGTGCGGCCCTGGTCGACGTTCCGCCGGCGTCGACGCCGATCGCGTAGGTCACCTCGTCTTGGTCACCTTCAGCAGGCCGCGCGGGCTGTCCGGGTCGCCGCCGCGGGCGAGCGACAGGCCGAGCGCGATCCGCTGGATGGGCAGGATCTCCAGGATCGGCGCGAGCTCTTCGACGGTCGGGGCGACGTCGATGCGCAGCGCCGCCGGCACCTCCGAGGCGGCCGAACCGACGGCGAGCACGTCCGCGCCGCGCTTGCCGACGGCCTCGAGGACCTCGTGCATCGCCTGCCCGCCCTGCCCCTTGCTGGTCACCGCGAGCACGGCGGTCTCGCCGTCCACCGCCGCGACCGGGCCGTGCAGCAGGTCCGCGCCGCTGTACGCGCGGGCGGCCAGGTAGCTCGTCTCGGCCAGCTTGAGCGAACCCTCCAGCGCCGACGCGTAGGAGTAGCCGCGGCCGGTGGTGAGGACGCGGTCCACGAAGCGGTATCGGTCGACCGCCCGCTGGACGCCTTCGGCGGCGCCGTCCAGGGTCTGCTGCGCCAGCTCGCCGATCTTCTCGGCGTCGGCCGCCTTGCCGCCGCGCACCGCGTCGATCAGGAGGTAGAGCGCCATCAGCGTCGCCGAGTACGTCTTGGTCGCGGCGACGGCCTTCTCGACGCCGGCGCCGATGTCGACGCCGAGCTCGGACGCCGCCCGCAGCGGCGAGTCCGGGGTGTTGGTGACGGACACCGTCAGCGCGCCCTGGCGGCGCGCCGTTTCGGTGACCTCGATCAGGTCGGGCGAGCCGCCGCTCTGGCTGACCGTGACGAACAGCACGTCCCGCAGATCGGGCCGCGCGCCGTACAGCGTCGCCGTGGACGGGGAGACAAGACCAGCCGGAAGGCCGAGCAGTACCTCGATCAGGTACTTCGCATACAACGCTGCGTGGTCACTCGATCCACGCGCGGCGAGCAAAGCGAAGCGCGGAGGCCGTTGTGAGATCTTTTCCGCCACCTCGGCGATTTCCGCCTGACGCCCCACCAGTCCGGCCAGGACGTCCGGTTGCTGGGCGATCTCCGCGGCCATGTGCTCGCCGGGCCGTTGTTCGGTCATCATTTTCCTCTCCACCTCCGGCATTATGTACCGGACTCAGGCGGCGTCGGTCAGGTCTAGACCAATGTTAGTGGGGCGGCGGGTTTGGGGAAAAGGGTACGTTTCTTACGGGGACGTGGCGCGCAATGAGGGAAGACATAGGGAGTCGGGCATGTTGGAGACCACCACCACGGGCGAGGCGGGCGCCGTCGCCGCGATGCGCGGGCAGCGCGAGCCCAAGTACTGGGCGCTGAAACAGCACCTCCTCGACCTCCTGGACGTGCTGCCGCCCGGGTCGCCGATCCCGACCGAACGCGCGCTCGCCGGGGAGTTCACGGTCTCCCGCACCACCGTGCGCCAGGCGCTGGCCGACCTCACGGCCGAGGGCCGTCTGCACCGTGTGCAGGGGAAAGGCACGTTCGCGGCCGAGCCGAAGCTCGCGCAGCGGCTGCAGTTGTCGTCCTACACCGAGGACATGCGGCGCCAAGGGCTGAAGCCGTCTTCGAAGCTGCTGGAGCTCGAGGAGCTCCCGGCCGAGGGCGACCTCGCGAAACTGCTCGGAATCCGTACTGGTGCGAAAATTCTTCGCCTTCGACGGCTTCGACTGGCGGACTCGCAGCCGATGGCGCTGGAGACTTCGCACCTCCCGGCCGGCCGATTCCGCGGACTCCGCAAGCACGTCTCGGCGGGCGGTTCGTTGTACGCCGTTCTGCGCGAGTACTACGGAGTGGAACTGGAACGCGCCGAAGAGTCGATCGAGACGTCGCTCGCCGGTCCGGAAGAGGCGGAGATGCTCGGCGCCGACGTCGGCATGCCGGTGCTCCGGCTGACCCGGCACTCGTTCGCCACCGACGGCAAGCCGGTCGAGTACGCCCGCTCCGTCTACCGCGGCGACCGGTACAAGTTCGTCACCACGCTGATGCCGTGACCCGGTGTTGACGGCGATCACCGCGCAAGGTGGAGTTGCGGGGTGACTGCCACCGAAGACACCGGGATCCGCTGGGGGACGCACGCCGCCCGCGGCGTGCTCGCCACCACCATCCTCGGTTCGGGCATGGCGATGCTCGACGGCACCATCGTCAACGTCGCCCTGCCCCGCATCGGCACCGAGCTGAACGCCTCCGTCGCCGGGCTCCAATGGATCCTCGACGGCTACCTGCTGGCGCTCGCCGCGCTCATCCTGGTCGCCGGCTCGCTCGGTGACCGCTACGGCCGCCGCCGGATGTACCTCATCGGCGTCGTCTGGTTCGGCGTCGCGTCCGGGCTGTGCGCCGCCGCGACGTCCACCGAGATGCTGGTCGCGATGCGGATCCTGCAGGGCATCGGCGGCGCGCTGCTGACGCCCGGGTCGCTCGCGATCCTCCAGTCGTCCTTCGCGCACGACGCGCGCGCCCGCGCGATCGGCGCGTGGTCCGGCCTCGGCGGCATCGCGGCGGCCGCCGGACCGCTGCTCGGCGGCTTCCTCGTCCAGGTCTGGTCGTGGCGGCTCGCGTTCCTGATCAACGTCCCGATCGCGGTCGCCGTCGTGCTGATGGCCCGGAAGTTCGTCCCCGAGTCCCGCGACCCGCAGGCGACCGGGCACCCCGACTTCGGCGCCGCGGCGCTCGGCGCGATCGGCCTCGCCGGGATCACCGGTGCGCTGGTGGAGGCGCCGGCTCGCGGCATCGCGGACCCGATCGTGCTGGTCGCGGGCCTGCTGGGGATCGCGGGACTGACCGCGTTCGTCGTCGTCCAGCACCGCTCGCGCGAGCCGCTGGTGCCGCCGTCGCTGTTCCGCGACCGGACGTTCACCCTGGCCAACGCGCTGACCTTCGCCATGTACGCGGCCCTCGGCGGCGTGATGATGCTGCTGGTCATGCAGCTGCAGGTGTCGCTGCACTACTCGCCGACGGCGTCCGGCCTGGCCGGGCTGCCCCTCACGGTGATCATGCTGCTGCTGTCGGGGCGTTCGGGGGCGCTGGCCCAGCGCATCGGGCCGCGCACGCAGCTGGTGGTCGGCCCGATCATCGTCGGCGTCGGGATGCTGCTGATGCTGCGCATCGCGCCCGGCGCGTCCTACCTCGGGACGGTGCTGCCCGCGGTCGTCGTGTTCGGGCTGGGCCTGGCGACGGTGGTGGCCCCGGTGACCGCGACGGTGCTCGCCGCGGCCCCGGACCGCTATGCCGGTGTCGCGTCGGGGGTCAACAACGCGATCGCGCGCTCCGGCGGGCTCTTGGCCGTCGCGGTGCTGCCGGCCGCGGCCGGGCTGACCGGCGAGGCGTACGCCGACCCGGTGGCGCTCACCGCGGGCTGGCGGATGGCACTGGTCATCTGCGCGGCGCTGGCGATCGTGGGCGGGCTGATCGCGCTGGGCATCCACAACGGCGTCCTCGAGCCGCCGTCCGAGCCGCCGGCTTCTCCCGCGGCCGACGACGAGAGCCCCCACCTGGGCGAGTGCTACCACTGCGGCGTGGAGGGGCCGCCGACCCACATCCGCGGCGGCTCCCCGGTGGCCGGTTCCTAGCCGGGCTGACCCGCGAGGATCTCGGCGAACAGCGCCGGGTCGGCGTTGCCGCCCGAGACGAGGGCGACCGTGCGCCCGGCCGGCAGCTCGTCGGCGTGGAACAGGTACGCCGCCGTCGTCACCGCGCCGCTGGGCTCGGCGACCAGCCGGGCCTTCCGGGCGAGCGTGCGCACGGCTTCGCGGATCTCGTCCTCGGTGACCGTGACCATGGCGTCGACGACCTCCCGCAGGTGCGCGAACGTCAGCTCGGACGGCTGCGCGCGCAGGCCGTCGGCGATCGTCCGGGCGCGGTCGGCCTGGGGCCAGTCGACCCGGTGGCCCAGGCGCAGCCCCTCGGCCGTGTCCCCGGCCAGCGCCGGCTCGACGCCGATGACGCGAGCCCGAGGGCAGCGCGCCTTGATCGCGACGCCGACACCGGACGCCAGCCCGCCGCCGCTCACCGGCACCAGCACGACCTCGACGTCGGGGAGGTCCTCGGCGATCTCGAGGCCCGCCGTGCCCTGCCCGGCGATGATGGCCGCGTCGTCGTAGGGCGGGACGAGGGTCAGCCCGCGTTCGGCGGCCAGTTCGTGCGCTTTCCCCTCGTGCTCGCCGATCGGCACCTCGATCACCTCGGCGCCGTACGCGCGGGTGGCCTCGACCTTGATCCGCGGCGCGACGTCCGGCACGACGATCACCGCGGGTACGCCGTACTGCTGCGCGGCGTAGGCGACGGCCTGCGCGTGGTTACCGCTCGAGTACGCGATGACGCCGCGGGAGCGGCTTTCCTCGTCGAGGGAACCGATCGCGTTGAACGCGCCGCGCACCTTGAACGCGCCGACCGGTTGCAGGCTTTCGGGTTTGAGCCACAGGGTTCCGCGGGGATCCCACGTCTGGAGCAACAGGGGCGTGTGCACGGCGACACCTCGGACGCGCTTCGCCGCGGCCTCGATGTCGGAGATCGTCACCAGTTCCATGTGCCGAGTATGTCAAGAAAGTGTTCGGCGTGGAATGTCCACTGTGGACGGACGGAGTGGCGCTCCTCACGCTCCGGCAACGCGGGGAGTTCCTCGCGCGCCTTAGACGTTGGACAGGGGAGAAGACTTACTACCGGATCGGGATCATGGGCAAGGAGAACGCAGCGACTTCCGAGGTGGACACAGCGAAGGAAGAAAAGTCAGGTTTGCGCATCGCGCAGGTGATGGCGGCGGCGCTCGCGGCGGTGACGGCGGCGCTGCTGGGATCGACGCTCGGCGTGGCGGGGACGGTCGTCGGCGCGGGCGTGGCGAGCGTGATCACGACGGTCGGCGGCGAGGTGTACCTGCGCTCGCTGCAGCGCACGCGCGAGGCCGCGCTGAGGGCGCGTCAGCTGGCGGCGTCGGGCATCCGGCGGCGTGGAACCGGTTCCGAGGTGGCGCTGGCCGAGCAGCCGACGGTCCAGCTGCCCCGGCCCGAGGAAGGTC
Source organism: Amycolatopsis sp. NPDC005961 (assembly GCF_040629235.1). Lineage (NCBI taxonomy): Bacteria > Bacillati > Actinomycetota > Actinomycetes > Pseudonocardiales > Pseudonocardiaceae > Amycolatopsis > Amycolatopsis sp. NPDC005961. The sequence continues at coordinate 121,980 of NZ_JBEXVF010000019.1, forward strand.
CGCCCGAGGAGGAGCCGTCCCGGCTGCGGAAGCTGCGCTGGCCGTTGATCATCGGCACGAGCGTGGCGGCGTTCGCGGTGGCGATCCTGGCGATAGTCGGCTTCGAGTCGGCCACGGGCACCCAGATCGGCGGCGGCACGGGCTCGAGCATCGGCAAGATCTTCGGCAACGGCGGCGGCCAGCCGGACAAGACCCCCTCGACGACGCCGACGACCGGCACGACCGACACCCAGGTGTCCCCGTCGGAGACGACGACCCCGTCGGACACCTCGACGGCCCCGACGACCTCGTCGGAGACGCCGACGACCACGCCGAGCACGACGACGCAGCAGCCGTCGACATCGGCCCCGGCGACGACGACCCCGCCGACCAGCAAGGGCGCGGCGACCACCCCGACCCCGTAGGTCCGTGAAGGGCACACCAAGGGACTTCAAGTCCCTCGATGTGCCCTTCACGGTTTTCAGGCCAGGTGGGACCGCAACTCCCGCGCCGCGGCTTCCGGGTCCTCGGCCTCGGTGATCGCCCGGACCACCACGATCCGCGACGCGCCCGCCTCCAGTACGTCCGGGAGCCGTGGGCCGTCGATGCCGCCGATCGCGAACCACGGGCGTTCGGGAGCGGCCGCCGCCGTCGCGCGGACCAGGTCCAACCCCGGCGCCGACCGGCCCGGTTTCGTCGGTGTCGGCCAGCACGGGCCGGTGCAGAAGTAGTCCACCCCCGGTTCCGAAGCGGCGGCCGAAGCTTGCGCGACGGAGTGCGTCGACCGCCCGATGACCACGTCGTCACCCAGAATCCGGCGGGCCAACCCCACCGGGATGTCGTCCTGGCCCAGGTGCAGCACGTCCGCATCGACCGCCAGTGCCACGTCCGCCCGGTCGTTCACCGACAGCAGCGCTCCGTGGCGCGCGCACGCCTCGGCCAGCACCTCCAGCGCCGCGATCTCGCCGGCGGCTTCCAAAGCGCCGGTCTTGTCGCGCAGCTGGATGATGTCGACGCCACCGGCCAGGGCCGCGTCGGCGAAGGACGCCAAGTCGCCGCGCGACGTGCGGGCGTCCGTGCAGAGGTACAGGCGCGCCGCCTCGAGGCGGGCGCGGATCTTGTCACCGGAAAGGGCGGGCATAGCGGCGACCGTACCTTGGGAGCTAGGGTGGACTGGTCCGCACGGGAGCCCGAGGACGGGCTGAGAGGGAGCTGCCGCTCCGACCGTGGAACCTGATCCGGGTCATGCCGGCGCAGGGAGCGTGATTCCCATGACGAACACCTTGGCCGTGGTCGGCGGCGGCGTGATCGGCCTGTCCACGGCGTGGCGAGCCGCACGAGCCGGCCACGAGGTCACCCTCTACGACCCCGAGCCCGTCCGTGGCGGCGCATCCTGGCTGGCCGGCGGCATGCTCGCCCCGGTCACCGAGGCCTGGCCGGGCGAGGAAGACGTCCTGCGCCTCGGCGAAGAGTCGCTGAAAAGGTGGCCCGGCTTCGCGAGCGACCTCGCTCAGGAAGGCCTCGACCCCGGCCTGGCCGAACACGGCACGCTCGTCGTCGCGTTCGACAGCGCCGACGCCGGCCACCTCGACATCCTCGCCGCGCACCTGCACTCGCTCGGCCGCGCGGCCGAACGCCTCACCAGTCGCGAGACGAAGCGGCTCGAACCGGGCACCGGGTCCGTCCGAAGTGGACTCCACGTGCCCGGCGACCTGGCCGTGGACAACCGGAAACTGCTCCACGCCCTGTACGCGGCGTGCCAGGAACGAGACGTCCGGTTCGTCCGCGAACGCGTCGAACGCGTCCCGGACGCCGACGCCGTCGTGCTCGCCGCCGGCGCCTGGACCGGACGGCTGCACCCGCAGCTCGCCGACGCCGTCCGCCCGCTCAAGGGCGAGATCCTGCGCCTGAAACCCCGCCGCGGCTGCCTGCCCCCGCCCACGCGCACCGTCCGCGCCGTCGTCGAGGGCCGGCCGATCTACCTCGTGCCGCGCGGCGACCAGGAACTTGTCCTAGGCGCGACGCAGTACGAGGCGGGCTTCGACCGAGCCGTCACCGCGCGCGGTGTCCGTGAGCTGATCGAGGGCGCCGAACGCGTCTTCCCCGCGATCACCGAGTACGAGCTCGTCGAGACCGCCGCGGGCCTGCGGGCCGGCAGCCGGGACGTGCTGCCCTACATCGGCGTCCTGGACGACGGCGTCTTCGCCGCCACCGGGCACCACCGCAACGGCCTGCTGATGGCCCCCGTGACCGCGGACGCCGTGGTCGCCTGGCTCGAGGGTGAGAAGCCGCCCGAAGGCGTCGAAGCGGCTTCACCCGCCCGCCTGCACCAGAAGGAGCACGTGTGATGGAGATCAAGCTCAACGGGACGTGGACGGAGTTCCCGGACGGCGCGACGGTCGCCGACGTCCTCGACGCGTCCGGCGGGCAGCGGCCCGGCATCGCCGTCGCGGTCGACGGCGTCGTCGTCCGCCGGAGCGACTGGGCGGCCACCGCCGTGCCCAAGGGCGCGGGCGTCGACGTGCTCACCGCCGTCCAGGGAGGCTGAAATGGACGAAGAACCGCTGGTCATCGGCACGCACAAGCTGACGTCCCGGCTGATCATCGGCACCGGCGGCGCGGCGAACCTCGCCGTGCTCGAACGCGCGCTGGTCGCGTCCGGCACCGAGCTGACGACCGTCGCCATGCGCCGCGCCGACGCCGAAGGCGGCTCCGGCGTCCTCGAGCTCCTGACAAGGCTCGGCATCGAGCTGCTGCCGAACACCGCGGGCTGCCGCACGGCCGCCGAGGCCGTGCTCACCGCGCAGCTCGCGCGGGAGGCCCTCGGGACCGATCTGATCAAGCTCGAGGTGCACGCCGACGACCGGACGCTGCTCCCGGACCCGATCGAAACCCTCGACGCCGCCGAACGCCTGGCCGCCGACGGGTTCACCGTGTTCGCCTACACGAACGACGACCCGGTGCTCGCGCTGCGCTTGGAGGAGGCGGGCTGCGCCGCCGTGATGCCGCTGGGCGCGCCGATCGGCACCGGCCTCGGCATCCGGAATCCGCACAACATCGAGCTGATCGTTTCGCGGGCGGGCGTGCCGGTGATCCTGGACGCCGGAATCGGCACGGCGTCCGATGCGACGCTGGCGATGGAGCTCGGCTGCGACGCCGTCCTGCTGTCCACCGCGGTCACCCGGGCGACGGACCCCGAACGGATGGCCGCGGCGATGCGCTCGGCCGTCGTCGCCGGTCACCTGGCCCGGAGCGCGGGGCGTGTGCCGCAGCGTTTTTGGGCGCAGGCGTCGAGCCCACCCCGGTGAACACGGGTGCCTTAACGCCGAACGTGCACCGCGAACCCGTAAGGTTGACGGCACTTTCCGGCGCACCCGCGGCGGGGCAGGGCAGAAGGAGCCAGCCGTGACCAGCACATCCGTCCAGGACGTCTCGGGCAGGTTGTACCTCGCTGTCGGCAGGCTGTCCCGGTCACTGCGGCAGGCCGGCGTGCCCGGCCCCGGCCACGGCGCCATCTCTGCCCTCGCGACGCTGGTGATCTCCGGCCAGCTGCGTCTCGGCGACCTCGCCGCGAAGGAGGGCGTCGCCGCGGCGACCATGTCGCGGATCATCGCGTCCCTCGTCGAGGCGGGGTACGTGAGCCGCGAGTCCGACCCGGTCGACCGCCGCGCGTGGCTGGCGAAGGCGACCGAAGAGGGCGAGCGGCTGGTGTCCGGCGTCCGGTCGACGCGGGTGCAGGAGCTGAACCGGCGTCTCGACCGCTTGACGCCCGAGCACCGCGAAGCCCTGACGGCGGCGCTCCCGGCGCTGGAGGCGCTGATCGCGGACGAGGACCGCTAAGCGGCCTGCTCCCGCCTCAGCTCGGCCAGCTCCGCGCGGACGGCGCGCAGCTCCTCGAGGATCTCCCGGTTGGCTTCGGCCTGCGTCGCGGCCTGCTTGGCCTCTTCCTCGCGGATGTCCTGGCGCAGCTCGTCCTCCATGCCGCTGACGACCACGGCGATGAAGAGGTTCAGCACCGCGAAGCTGGACACCAGGATGTAGACGACGAAGAAGATCCAGGCCATCGGCGCCTGGACCATGATCTCCTTCGCGATGTCCGGCCACGCTTCGCCGGTCATCACCTGGAACAGCGTGAACAGCGAGGTGCCGAGGTCGCCGAAGTTCTCCGGCGAGATCACGCCGAACAGCTTGGTCGCCATCACACCGGCGACGAAGATGATCAGCGCGAGCAGCGCCGCGATCGACGCCATGCCGGGGATCGCCGCGAGCAGCCCGGAGACGACCTTGCGCATCGACGGCACGACCGAGATCAGCCGCAGCACCCGGAGCACGCGCAGCGACCGCAGGACGGCGAACGGACCGGTCGCCGGGATCACCGCGATGCCGACGACCAGCAGGTCGAAGACGTTCCAGTTGTCGCGGAAGAAGGCGCCGCGGTAGGCGTAGAACTTCGCCAGCAGCTCGGTGACGAAGATGCCCAGCGCGATGTGGTCGAGGGTGTGCAGGAGCGTCCCGTAGCCGTCCATCAGGGACGTCGACGTCTCCATGCCGAGCGTGGTCGCGTTGACCACGATCACGGCGATGATGAAGTTCTGGAAGCGGCGGTCCTCGAGGACCTTCGCCGTCCGCTCGCGTCCGGTCAAGGCCGCCCCTCGCGTGAGTCAAGAATCAGTAAACGCAGGGATGGTAACCGGACGGGTGCTCAGCGCTGTTCGGGTGCCAGCCGCCAGAAGGCCGAGACCGGGCCGACCTTCGCTCCCATCGGGTACGCGTGCTCGACGGCGTGCGAGACGAACCACTTGCCGTAGCGCGCCGCTTCGACCACCGGCATGCCCTTGGCCAGGCCCGCCGTCAGCGCGGACGCCATCGTGTCGCCCGCGCCGTGCGTGTGCGGGGTCGCGTAGCGCTGCCCCGGCAGCTCCACGAACGTCGAGCCGTCGAACAGCAGGTCCACGCACTCCGGGTCGGACTGCAGGTGGCCGCTCTTGACCAGGACGTACTTCGGGCCCATCCGGTGGAGGACGACGGCCGCGGTGTGCATGCCTTCGCGGTCGGTCACCGTCATGCCGGTGAGCAGCCGGACCTCGTCGAGGTTGGGCGTGAGCACGGTCGCGCGCGGGAGGAGTTCGTCGCGCAGGGCGCGCAGGCCGGCGTCGTCGAACAGCGGGTGGCCGTGCATCGACGCCGCCACCGGGTCGACGACGAACGGGATCTTCTCGTCGCGGCCGATCCCGGCCTTGTCGCACGCGGCGGCGACCGCGTGGATGATCTCCGCCGACGCCAGCATGCCGGTCTTGGCCGCGCCGACGCCCATGTCCGCCGCGACGGCTTCGATCTGCCCGGCCACGATGTGCGGCGGCAGGTCGGCGCGGTCGTGCACGCCCAGGGTGTTCTGCACGGTGACGGCGGTGACCGCGACCAGGCCGTGGACCCCACAGGTCAGGAAGGTGCGGAGATCCGCCTGCAGCCCGGCGGCGCCGCCGGAGTCCGATCCGGCGATGGTCAACGCGGTGGGCGGGCTCGTCGTCATGGTGGTTTCCCGACTTCTGGTCTAGGCCAATCGGCCGCTTTTCCTTCATCAAGAGTCAACCACGGTGAGACATTGTGAACGTTACTCACGTTCGAAGGAGCCTGGATGAAGCTCTTCTCGGTGGTCCTCCTCGCGGCAGCTCTCACGTTCTCGGGAGCGACTGCTGCCAACGCGGACAGCCCAAAGCTCTCCCACGTCACCACGGTCGGCGTGCACAACACGTACGACCCGGCGGCCTACGGCTATCTGGCCCAGGCGCTCGACGCCGGGTCGTCGCTGATCGAGCTCGACGTCTGGCCGGACTTCTTCACCCACGAGTGGAAGGTCAGCCACTCGAACCCGTTGGGGAACAACAACAACTGCGTCGCGGCCACCTCGGCGTCGCAGCTGTACACCGGCGGGAAGAACAAGAACCTCGAGTACTGCCTCGACGACATCCGGATCTGGCTGGCCGCCCACCCGGGGCACACGCCGATCACGCTCAAGCTCGAGATGAAGACGGGCTTCTCGGACAACACCGGCATGGGCCCGGACGAGCTGGACGCGACGTTCCGCTCGCACCTCGGCAGTGTCGCGTTCCGGCCGGCCGAGCTGCTCGGGAGCTACGCCACGCTCGACGACGCCGCGAAGGCGGACAACTGGCCGTCCGTGGACGCGTTGCGGGGCCGGGTGATCACCGAGATCATCCCGGGCACCGTGGAGGAGCAGAACCCGACCGACACGCTCAAGACCGACGTCGAGTACGCGCGGTACCTGGTCGGGCTCAAGAACGCGGGCAAGCTCGGCGACGCGAACATCTTCCCGACCGTGCACGGCGCGGCCGGCGGTGACCCGCGGGACAAGTACACCGCCGACCTCAAGCCGTGGTTCGTCGTGTTCGACGGCGACGCGAACGCGTGGGTGACGCAGACCGGGCCGTGGTGGTACGACGCCAACCACTACTACGTGGTGATGACCGACGGGCAGAACGTCGCGCCCGCGATCGACGCGCACAACCCGACGGTCGACCAGGCCAACCAGCGTGTCGCCGACCTGGCGAAGCAGCACGCGTCGGTCATCACGTCGGACTGGACCGGGCTCACGACGGTCCTGCCGCAGGTGCTCGCCCGCGGTTAGACGGTCAGCACGAGCTTGCCGGACACCCGGCCCGACTCACCCAGCTCGTGCGCCTTGGCGGCGTCTTCCAGCGGGAAGGTCTGCTCGACGCGGACCTTCAGCTGACCGGTCTCGATCAGCTCGACGAGGCCGGTCAGCCCGCCGCAGTCCGGCTCGACGAGGATCCGTTCGGTCCGTACCTTCCTTGCGGCGGCGGCTTTTTCGACGCGGTCCGCGACGCCGCTGGGCACGGCGATCAGCAGGCCGCCCTCCTTGATCGCGGGGAGCCAGCGCAGGTCGCTCTCCTCGCCGACGAGTCCGAAGTAGACGTCCACATCGGACGTGGTGACGGTCTTGTCGTGGTAGTCGATGGGCTCGTCGACGCCGAGTTCGCGCAGGAAGTCGTGCTTGCCGGCGCTGGCCGTCCCGATGACGTGCGCGCCGCGTGCCTTGGCGATCTGCACGGCGAGGTGGCCGACCCCGCCCGCGGCGGCGTCGACGAACACACGTTGTCCCTTGTGGACGTTCCCGACGTCGACCAGCCCCTGCCAGGCGGTGAGCCCGGCCAGCGGCAGCGCGGCGGCCTCGGCGAACGACAGTCCGGCGGGCTTGCGCACGAAGTGCCGCGAGGGCGCGGTGACGTACTCGGCGTAGGCGTTGCCCGGGCGCGGGAACCACGGCATGCCGAGGACTTCGTCGCCTTCCCGGACACCGGTGGCACCGAAGCCGACCTGTTCGACGACGCCGGCGACGTCCCAGCCGACGGTGAACGGCGGTTCGCCGAGGAACCCGCCGCCGGCGCGCACCTTCCAGTCGACGGGGTTGATGCCGGCCGCGTGCACCCGCACCAGGACCTCCGTCGGCCCGGGTTCCGGGCGCGGTGCCTCGGTGACGCGGAGCACCTCCGGCCCGCCGAGGGTCTCCTGGGTCACGATGCGCATTGCTCCACTCCTTCTGTTCGGGGTCGCCTCCTATACTCGGATGGGTAGGCACTTTTCGCCAGAAGGCACTAATAGGTGAAGTAGGTACCTGATGGAAACCACCTGTGAACAGGACGGACCCTGGGACGTCTACCTCCGGAGCTGTCCCTGCCGCGACGTGCTGGACCTGCTGGCCAACAAGTGGACGGCGCTGATGCTGGGCGCGCTCGCCCGCGGCCCGCACCGCTTCGGCGAGCTGCGCCGCGCGGTCGACGGCATCAGCCAGAAGATGCTGACCCAGAACCTCCGCCAGCTGGAGCGCGACGGCTTCCTGACGCGCACGGTGTACCCGACAACACCCCCGACGGTGGAGTACGCGCTGACGGAGATGGGCACGGAGGTGGGGGCGCACCTGGTGGCGCTGAGCACGTGGTCCCAGGCGAATTTCGACCGCATCCGCTCGGCACGCGAGTCCTACGACGGCCGGGAGCTGCAGCCGGTCCGCTGACCGACGCGTACAGGTAACGATTCACCGGAACCGGGAACAGTTCCTCCCGCCGCGGCGACTCACGAGGTGCTGTGCTCCGCGTGGAGGTGATTGTTGTGCTCGAAGGCGTTCTCGCCGTGCTCAACGGGGTTCTCACCGCCCCGCGCGACGTGCTCCGGGAGATCTTCAAGCCGGAGGACCGAAAGCCCGATCCCGACGGCACGTCCATTCCCACCGGCGCGGATGACGACCCCAACCCGCCCGACTACCCCGGATGATCCCCGGCACCTGGCTCGCCGTCATCCTGTTCCTGATCATCGTCGCGCCGGGCCTGTTCTTCGACCTGCTCAGTGCGCGGCGCCGGGTCGAGGTCGCGGAGTCCGCCTTCCGCGAGGTGGGCCGGGTGGCGCTCGGCAGCCTCGGGTTCACCTTGGTGACCTTGGTGGTGCTGCTGTGCGTGCAGTGGCTGTTCCCGTCGCTGTTCTTCAACCCCCGCGCGATGATCGTCGGGGGCACCGCCTACTTGGCGGACCACTACGGCCGCGTGGTCCTGACGATCCTGGCGGCGACCGTCTTCTCACACCTGCTGGCGTTCGGACTGCACATGATCCTTTCCCGGCGGGAGGGCGAGGCGTTCCGGAAGGTCAGCGCTTGGGGATTGGCGTTCCGCGAAGGGGTGCCGGCCGGTCACGCGGTGTTCGCCCGGGTACGGCTGACCAGCGGTCTCGTCTACACCGGGCAGGTCGAGAACTTCACGGCCGACCTGCCGGTGGGCGACCGCGAGCTTCTCCTCCGCAAGCCGTTGGCCGTCAGGCCCGATTCCGACAGCACGCTGACCGCGTTGCCCGACGTCTACGATCGCGTGATCCTCCGTGGCTCTGAGATCGAGGTGATCAGCGTCGAATACCGACCGGTGCCGCAGAAGACCGGGTCGAAGCGCGTGGTTCAGCGGTCCAGCACCCAGAACGGTGAGACCGGGCCCACTCCCGCGCCGAGCGGGTAGGCCTCCGCCACGCAGCGCTCGATGAACTTCTTCCCCGCCGCCACCGCGTCCGGCACCGAGGCGCCCTTCGCCAGTGAAGCCGTGATCGCCGACGCCATCGTGTCGCCGCCGCCGTGGGTGTTGTTCGTCTCGTACCTCGGGCCGCTCAACGAAACGTACGAGCTGCCGTCCGTCAGCAGGTCCACGCACTCCCGCGTGCCCTGCATGTGGCCGCCCTTGACGAGCACCCACTGCGGGCCGAACTCCAGGAGCGCCTCCGCCGCCGCGCGCTGGGAAGCCGCGTCGGAAACGGAGATGCCGGTCAAGAGCCCGACTTCATCCAGGTTCGGTGTGATCAGCGTCGCGCGTGGGAACAGCTCAGTGCGGATCGCCTCCAGGGCGTCTTCGCGCAGCAGAGCGTGCCCCGTCATCGACGCCGCCACCGGGTCGACCACCAGTGGGAAGCCCATCCCCAGCTCGTCCAGGGTCTTCGCCACCGCGCGGATGATCTCGGCGGTCGCCAGCATCCCCGTCTTCGCCGCGTTCACGCCCATGTCGGACGCCACCGCCTTGATCTGCGCGGTGACGACGTCGGCCGGGATCTCCGTGAAACCCTGGACACCCAACGAGTTCTGGACGGTGACCGCGGTCAGTGCGACCAGCCCGTGCACCCCGTTCGCGAAGAACGTGCGGAGGTCCGCCTGGATGCCCGCACCACCGCCGGAGTCGGACCCGGCGATGGTGAGGGCGGTGGGCGGTGTCACGGCTGCACCACGGGCAGGTAGACCTTGCCGCCGGACTCGGTGAACTCCGCCGACTTCGAAGCCATCCCGGCCTCGATGGCCTCCACAGTGGACAGACCGTGCTCCTCGGCGTACTTGCGGACGTCCTGCGTGATCCGCATCGAGCAGAACTTCGGCCCGCACATCGAGCAGAAGTGCGCGGTCTTGGCGGCTTCCACGGGCAGCGTCTCGTCGTGGAACGAACGCGCCGTGTCCGGGTCGAGCGAAAGGTTGAACTGGTCGTTCCAGCGGAACTCGAAGCGGGCCTTCGACAGCTCGTCGTCCCACTCCTGCGCGTACGGGTGCCCCTTGGCCAGGTCCGCGGCGTGCGCGGCGATCTTGTACGTGATCACGCCGGTCTTGACGTCGTCGCGGTTCGGCAGGCCGAGGTGCTCCTTCGGCGTGACGTAGCACAGCATCGCCGTGCCGTACCAGCCGATCTGCGCCGCGCCGATGGCCGACGTGATGTGGTCGTAGCCCGGCGCGATGTCCGTCGCGAGTGGACCGAGCGTGTAGAACGGCGCCTCGCCGCAGAGCCGTTCCTCCAGCTCGACGTTCTCCTTGATCTTGTGCATCGGCACGTGGCCGGGGCCCTCGATCATCACCTGGACGTCGTGCGAGCGCGCGATGTGCGTCAGCTCGCCGAGGGTTTCCAGCTCGGCGAACTGGGCGCGGTCGTTCGCGTCGGCGATCGAGCCGGGACGCAGGCCGTCGCCGAGGGAGAACGTGACGTCGTACTGCCGCAGGATTTCGCAGAGTTCCTCGAAGTGCGTGTACAGGAACGACTCCTGGTGGTGCGCGAGGCACCACGCGGCCATGATCGACCCACCGCGGCTGACGATCCCGGTGACGCGCCGCGCGGTCAGCGGGATGTAGCGCAACAGCACGCCGGCGTGCACGGTGACGTAGTCGACACCCTGTTCGCACTGCTCGATGATCGTGTCGCGGTAGATCTCCCACGACAGCTTTTCCGGTTCGCCGTCGACCTTTTCCAGCGCCTGGTAGATCGGCACGGTGCCGACCGGGACCGGCGAGTTGCGGATGATCCACTCCCGCGTCTCGTGGATCCGCTTGCCGGTGGAGAGGTCCATGATCGTGTCGGCGCCCCAGCGGGTCGCCCACACCATCTTGTCGACCTCTTCCTCGACCGACGACCAGACGGCCGAGTTGCCCATGTTGGCGTTGATCTTCACCAGGAAGTTCTTGCCGATGATCATCGGCTCGGACTCGGGGTGGCGCCGGTTGGCCGGGATCACCGCGCGGCCGCTGGCCACCTCGTCACGCACGAACTCGGGAGAAACCCGTTCGCGGGCGGCGATGTACTCCATCTCCCGCGTGATGACACCCTGTTTGGCCCACCCGAGCTGCGTGTTGTGCTCACGGCCGTCGGCCCAGCCGGCGCGCAGCCGGTGGAGTCCACTGTGGACGTCGATCGACGCTTCCGGATCCGTGTACGGGCCCGAAGTGTCGTAGACGTCGAAGTGTTCGCCGTTCGAGAGGTCGATCCGGCGCGCGGGAACCCGCAGTCCGGATTCGGTCTGGTGATAAACCTTGTGCGAGCCCGTGATCGGCCCGGTCGTGACGGAGACGTCCTTGTTCTCAAGCGTCGTCAACGACTTTCACTCCCTACGCCGGCATTACCCGGTCAGGTTCATGCGGTCGGTGACGCCTGCGAAACGCAAGTCACCCTCTCAGCCCGCCATGGCGCGAGCTCCCGCGTTGGTGTTGTGCCACCGACCATGCCACGCCGGAGCGCGATACTCAAGTCACCCGACCAACTCGGCCGGAGTGGCGTAGACGTCGACCATGGCTCCGTTGCGCAGCACGGTGATCGGGAGTGCGGTGCCGATCACTTCCGCGAACAGCTGGCGCTGGATGCCCTGGGCGTCCGAGACGCGGGCGCGCCCGACGGTCAGCACGAGATCGCCGGCGTGCAGGCCCGCCCGGTCCGCGGGGCCGCCGGAGACGACTTCGCGGACCCGCAGCCCGGCGCTCTGGCCGGTGCGCTCGGCGATGTCGTCGGGCAGCGGCGCGGGCACGCCGATGACGCCGAGGTAGGCGCGCCGCACCCGGCCTTCGACGACGAGCGTGTCGATGATCCGCCGGGTCGTCGCGTTGATCGGCACCGCGAGCCCGAGCCCGACGCCGGCGACCGCGGTGTTGACGCCGACGACCCGGCCGGCGGAATCCGCGAGCGCGCCGCCGGAGTTGCCGGGGTTGAGGGCCGCGTCGGTCTGGATCACGTCCTCGATCACCCGGGTGGTGCGCCCCTGCCGCACCGGCAGCGCCCGGCCGAGCGCGCTGACCACGCCCGCGGTGACGGTGCCGGAGAAGCCGAGCGGGCTCCCGATGGCCACGACGAGCTGCCCGACGACGAGGTCATCGGCGTCGCCGAGCACGGCCGCCGACGGCGTCTCGCCGCGCGCTCGCAGCACGGCCAGGTCCGAGAGCGGGTCGGAGCCGACGACGTCGAAGGGCGCTTCGCTGCCGTCGGCGAAGGTGGCGACGCCGCGCCGGTGGTCGCTGACGACGTGGGCGTTGGTGAGCAGATGGCCGTCGTCGGCGAAGACGACCGCCGAGCCGCTGCCGCGCGCGAGCTGGACCCCGGCGACGTGCGGGGTGACGGTCTTGGCGACCGTGCTGACCGCCCGCGAGTAGGCGTCCATCGCGTCTTCCATGAGCACCTCGATTACACCGTTGCAGGTACTACAAGTCTGCGCCGGAAAGCGCGCGAAGTCCGTTCGCTGTTCGTGAACCGCCGCCCGGACCAGTGACGGTCAGTGGTTCACCGGATCGGACCATGCGCCGGTGAAGGATCGGCGAGACACTTCCAGGCGCTTCTGTAACGGTGCAGAAGTGACTTTCTGTGGGGTTGATATGCGCAAACTCATGTTCGGCGCCCTCGCCGGGCTGCTGGTCACCGGCCTGATACCGGGGATCGCGGTGGCACAGGGCGAGGCTCCCGGCGCCCCGGGCGCCCATCCCAGCTGGCTGCCCGCGAACAAGACCGGCTTCGGCACGGCTCACGACCGCTCGTCCAACGTCTGGTTCACCCTCCAGGGCGGCCAGATGTCCGAGGTCTACTACCCGGACCTGTCGACGCCGAGCGTCCGGTCGATGAACTTCGTCGTCACGGACGGCCGCAGCTTCGCCGACCTCGACTACGCCGAGAAGGCGCAGCAGGTGCGGCGGACCGACGACGACAGCCTGACCTACGAGCAGACGATCACCGACGACCAGCACCGCTGGCGCCTGCGCAAGACCTACGTCACCGACCCGGCCGCCACGACGGTGCTTGTGGACGTCGACTTCCAGTCGCTGACCGGGCGGCCCTACCAGCTCTACGCGGTCGCCGACCCGGACCTGACCAACGACGGCTCCGACGACTCGGCCGCGCGCAAGGGCGACGCGGTCTCCGCGCAGGACGCCACGAACGCCGCCGCGCTCACCGCGAAACCCGCCTTCGTGAAGACCAGCGTCGGCTACGCGGGCGCGTCCGACGGGAACACGCAGCTCACCAAGACCTTCAAGCTGAACTCCTACGACACCGCCGCGAAGGGCAATGTCGTGCTGACCGGGCAGACGAGCGCCGACGGCGTCCGCAACCGGCACGTCACCCTCACGCTCGGCATGGGCGCGAAGGCCGCCGACGCGCTCGGCAGCGCGCAGGCGTCGCAGCGACGCGGCGTCCGCGACATCACCCGCGCGTACGACCGCGGCTGGGAGCAGTACCTGCGCGGCGTCAGCAAGCCGCCGTCGTCGCTGAAGACCGACGCCGAGCGCGACCTTTACAAGGCGTCGATGCTGACCCTCGCCGCGAGCGAGGACAAGCACCACCCGGGCGCCTTCATCGCGTCGCCGAGCATGCCGTGGCGCTTCGGGAACAACGACCCGGAGTGGTCGCCGTCGGGCACCTACCACCTGGTCTGGCCGCGTGACCTCTACCAGATCGCGACCGGCTTGGCCGCCGGTGGCGACCAGGCCGCCGCGAACCGCGCGGTGAGCTACATGTTCGGCACGCAGCAGCAGGCCGACGGGCACATGCCGCAGAACAGCCGCGTCGACGGCGTCCCGTACTGGACGTCGATCCAGCTCGACGAAACCGCTTTCCCGATCGTGCTGGCCCAGCAGCTCGGTCGGACCGACCTGTGGCCCGGCGTCCGGAAGGCCGCCGACTTCATCATCGGCTACGTCGGCCCGAACGGGCAGCGGGCGCCGTACACCCAGCAGGAGCGCTGGGAGGAGCAGGACGGCTGGTCCCCGTCGACCATCGCGTCGGTGATCGCCGGGCTGGTCTGCGCGGCGGACCTCGCCTCGCACAGTGGCGCGGCCGCCGACGCGGCCCGCTACCTCGCCGCGGCCGACAAGATGAAGGCCGACCTGCCGAAGCAGACGATCACCACGAACGGGCCGCTGTCGAAGGACCCGTACTTCGTCCGCTTGACCAAGGACGCCGACGCGAACGCCGGGACGACGTACAACCTCGGCAACTCGAGCGTCACGATGGACCAGCGCGCGGTCACCGACGCGGGCTTCCTCGACCTCGTCCGGCTCGGCGTCTACCGTGCGGACGACCCGGTGATCAAGAACAGCATTCGCGTCACGGACAAGGACATCGCGTTCACGACGCCGACCGGGCAGTTCTGGCACCGGTACACGAAGGACGGGTACGGCGAGCAGGCCGACGGTTCGCCGTGGGACTACACTTTCCCGGCCGAGAGCCGCACCACGTTCGGGCGGTTGTGGCCGCTGCTCGCCGGCGAGCGCGGCGAGTACGAGCTGACGCTCGGCGACCCGGCGTCGGCCGCTCGGCGGCTGCGTGACCTCGGCCGGGTGAGCAGCTCGGCGGAGACCATGCCGGAGCAGGTGTGGGACGAGAACGCGCCGTCCGGTCAGCCGGGCTTCCCGACGGGCACGCCGAACACCTCGGCGACCCCGCTGGCCTGGACGCACGCGCAGTACGTGCGGCTGGCTTGGGACGTCAAGGCGGGCTCGGTGCTGGAGACGCCGAAGGTGGTCCGCTGCCACTTCCTCGGCTGCTGAAACCCGTCGTGAGTGAGAAACAGTGTTCTAACGCCGTTTCTCACTCACGACCGGGCGGGCGGTCAGATGACGGCGCCGTCGTCCTCGGGGGTCTTCGGGGGCAGCCACGAGTTGCCCGGGACGCCCCACTTGTTGGACTTCAGCATCTTCTTGGCCGCGCGCGCGTGCCGCCCGACCAGGCGGTCGAGGTAGATGAAGCCGTCCAGGTGGTCGGTTTCGTGCTGCAGGCACCGCGCGAAGTAGCCCGTGCCCTCGACCTCGATCGGGTTGCCGTCGAGGTCGAAGCCGGTCACCTTCGCCCACTTCGCGCGGCCCGTCGGGTACGACTCGCCGGGCGCCGACAGGCAGCCCTCCCAGTCGTCGTCCGGGTCCGGCATGGTCTCCGGGATCTCCGACGTCTCGAGCTTCGGGTTCACGACGAGGCCCTTGTGCCGCACGCCTTCGTCGTCCGGGCAGTCGTACACGAACACCCGCAGGTCGAGGCCGATCTGGTTGGCCGCGAGGCCGACGCCCTCGGCGGCGTACATCGTCTCGAACATGTCGTCGGTGAGCGTGCGCAGCTTCTCGTCGAACTCGGTGATCTCCCGAGTCGGCTGGTGCAGCACGGGTTCGCCGGCGATCACGATGGGGTGGATGGTCACGGCGAGCCAGTTTAGTCGGACCCTTCTGGTAGACCTGCATCAGACCGTGACGCGCCGACGCGGATGCCCACGTCGGCGTGCGCTTCCGTGGTTGAATGACGCCCGCGGAAGAGCAAGGTCTGATCGCCCATGTCGCCCGATTGAGAGGGATCCGGATGGACGCCGCGGAGTCGATGGCTGAGCCGCAGCCGTCGCCGCCGAAGCCCGTGCCCGGCCTGACCGAACGCGAGGTCGAGATCCTCGCCTTCGAGCGCCAGTGGTGGCGACACGCCGGGGCGAAGGAGAACGCCATCCGCGAGCGCTTCGACTTGTCTGCCACGCGCTACTACCAGCTGCTCAACAAGCTGCTGGAGAAGCCGGAAGCGATCGAAGCCGACCCGATGCTGGTGAAGCGGCTGCGCAAGACGCGCGCCACCCGCCAGCGCAAGCGTGGCGCCCGGCGACTGGGGATCGAGCTGAAATGAGCGTGTTTTCGGGAATGTCCCGGCCGATGAAGGCCGCGGGCGTCGTCCTGATCGGGGTGGCGATCATCGCCGCGATCATCGGCGGCGTCACCGCGCTGAGTGGTGACGGGTCGAACGAAGCCGGGCCGAGCGGCACGTCGTCGACGCCGCCGGGCACGTCCGGCAGCTCGTCGGCGCCGACCTCACCGTCCTCGCCGCCGCCGAACTCGACGTCGACGAACCCGCCGTCGCCCACGCCGCCGCCGACCTCACCGGCGCCCGGCCAGCCGACGACGGGTCAGCCGGGGCAGCCGGGTGACCAGCAGGCGTCCAACAAGTGGGTCACCGTCCGGGTGTTCAACAACTCGACGATCAAGGGCCTCGCCGCGCGCGCGAAGGACGACTTCGCCGGCTCGGGCTGGAACGTCACCGAGGTCAGCAACTACTCGCAGGGCGTCATCCCGGCGACCACGGCGTACTACCGCCCGGGCACCGACGAGGAAGCGGCGGCCAAGCAGCTGGCGCAGGAGTTCGGCTTCAAGGCCGAGCCCCGCTTCGCCGGCATCCAGGACGCGACCCCGGGCGTGATCGTCATCGTGACGAACAACTACGAATCCGGCCACAAGGGCAGCTGATGACCTTCGGAAAAAGGGGCGCCACCCGCGGGTGGCGCCCCTTTTTTCACTCGCCGGCCTGGTTTTTCGCGTAGGCCTCGAGGGTCGCGAGCTGAGCCGGGTCGAGGCTCGGCCGGACCGTCTTGCGGGCCGCGTCCAGGTGCGCCGCCGTGACTTCGCGGGCCTCCAGGGACTCGCGCATCGCCGTCAGCGCCGCCTCGCGGATGAGCGCCGCGCAGTCGGCGGCCGAGTAACCGTCCAGAGTGGACGCGACCTCGGCGAGGTCCACATCGGAGGCCAGCGGCGTGTTCTTCGAGCTGGCCACGAGGATCGCGGTGCGGGCTTCGGCGTCCGGCGGCGGCACGTAGACGCGCCGCTCCAGCCGGCCCGGCCGCAGCAGCGCCGGGTCGACCAGCTCGGGCCGGTTCGTCGCCCCCAGGACGACGACCTCGCGCATCGGCTCGACGCCGTCGAGCTCGGTCAGCAGCGCCGCGACCACCCGATCGGCGACACCCGAGTCCGACGACTGGCCGCGGCGCGGGGCCAGCGCGTCGATCTCGTCGAGGAAGATCAGCGACGGCGCGGCCTCGGCGGCCCGGCGAAACAGCTCCCGCACGGCGCGCTCCGACTCGCCGACCCACTTGTCCATCAGCTCGGCGCCCTTGACCGCGAAGACGTTCAGCGCGCCGGTGCCGGCCAGCGCGCGCACGAGGAACGTCTTGCCGCCGCCGGGCGGGCCGTAGAGCAGCACGCCGCGCGGCGGTTCGACGCCGAGGCGGGCGAACGAGTCCGGGTACCGCAGCGGCCACAGCACCGCCTCGGTGAGCGACTGCTTGACGTCGACCATGTTGCCGACGTCGTCCAGGGTCAGCCCGCCGGTGGCGAGGTTGTCCGAAGTGGACATCGACACCGGGCGGACGGTGGCCAGCGCGTCCAGGAGGTCCTGCTGCGAGATCCGCGGCTCGTCCGCCTCACGCTGGCGCAGCGCGGCTCGCAGCGCCGCGTCCCGCCGCAGCGCGATCAGGTCGGCGGCGACGAACCCCGGCGTCCGCTCGGCCAGGACGCCGCAGTCGATGCCCGTGTCGAGCGGGACGTCGCGGAGGAGGACGTTCAGCAGCTCGCGGCGCGTTTTGGCGTCCGGCAGCGCGAGGCCGAGCTCGCGGTCCAGCAGGTCGGCGGCGCGCAGCCGCGGGTCGGCGGACTCCGCACGGGCCGTCGTCGCGACGACGGCGAAGCGTTCGCGCCGCAGCGCCGTCCGCAGCTCCTCCAGCACGACGGTGGCGACCGGCGGCGGCGTGGCCGCGGGCAGCAGCGCGTCGACGTCGGTGAGCAGCAGCACCGTGGGCCCCTCCGCCGCGCGGATCGCTTCGCGCAGGCGCGAGACCGCGACGTTCGGGTCCAGGACCGAGAGGTTCGGGGCGGCCACCGGCACCACGCGGATGCCGGCTTCGTTCGCGACCGAATGGACGAGCGTCGCCTTGCCGACGCCCTCGGGGCCGGACAGCAGGACGCCGAGGTGGGCCGGCGCACCCAGCCGGGCCAGCAGCTCGGGCCGGTGGAACGCCAGGTCGAACCACTCGTCGAGCTTGCGCGCGGCGGCTTCGGCGCCGATGAGGTCGGCCAGCGGCACGGCCGGCTCGACGGCCTCCTCGACCACGACCTCGTCTTCGACGACCTCGGCGTCGATCCACTCCTCGGCCGCGGTCACGGCGGAGGTGCGGACGAGCGCGGTCGCCGCCCGGGGCGTGGCGGGCTCGGGCGCCGGGCGGGCGCCGTCCCGCCAGACGACCACAGTGGACGGTCCGACCGCGACGGGGCCGGCCGGCTCGGTCGCGGTGACGGTGAGCAGCTCGTTCGTCCAGGTCGCGCCGATCGCGCGGGACAGCTGGCCGCGCAGGCCGGCCGGGTCGGACCCCGGCGTCGGCGCGAGGTCCTGCGGCAGCAGAGAAACGGCGTCGCCGACGGTGAGCACCTTGCCGATGAGGGCGAGCCGCAGCATGTGCGGGCTGACCGAGACGCTGGCCAGCCGCGACCCGGCGACGGTGACCGTCCTGGCCGCGGCGACGTCGGCGGGGGCGACCACGATCTCGGCGCCCTCGGTGACGCCGAGGTTCGACATGGTGACGTCGTCGGTGAGGACGATGCCGGGCACGTCGGCCTCGTCGGTGGGCGCGGCGAGGGCGGCGCTGACCCGGGCGCCGGTGAGGTGCACGGCGTCCCAGGCCCGCAGGCCGAGCGCGTCGAGGACTTCGGGGTGCAGCCGGACGACACCGCGGCGGGTGTCCAGCGCGGACGGCGTGTGCCGGACGGTCAGCGTGATCTGCGGGTGGCTCACGCCGTCAACCCTAGCGATCCGCCGGCCCGGCAGGAGCCGAGAACCCGTGTCGACCCTTCAATCACGCGTGTCGACCGCCTGATCACGCGTGATGCCCCTTCAATCACGTGGAGTTGCCCCCTGGGAGCGGACACCTTGGTTCCAGACGGTGGTCTGGAGGGAGGATGTCTTGGTGTCTCGCAGGTCGAAGTATCC
>NZ_JBEXVF010000020.1:0-140006 GCF_040629235.1 Amycolatopsis sp. NPDC005961
GCAGGGCGAGCGCCCGCGCGATGCCGATGCGCTGGCGCTGGCCGCCGGAGAACTGGTGCGGGTAGCGGTTGAGGTGCTCGGGGTTGAGCCCGACGACCTCCAGCAGCTCCTGCACCTTCTTCGCGCGCGATCCCTTGGGCGCCACGTCGGAGTGGATCTCGAACGGCTCGCCGACGATGTCGCCGACGGTCATCCGCGGGTTCAGCGACGTGTACGGGTCCTGCAGCACGATCTGGATCTCGCGTCGCAGCTTCCGCAGTTCGGTGCCGCGCATCGCGAAGATGTCGCGGCCTTCGAACTTCGCGCTGCCGCCGGTCGGCTCCTCGAGGCGCATCAGCACCTGGGCGAGCGTCGACTTGCCGCAGCCGGACTCGCCGACGACGCCGAGCGTCTCGCCCGGCATCAGGTCGAACGAGACGCCGTCGACCGCCTTGACCTGGCCGATCGTGCGCTTGAACAGGATGCCGGTGCGGACTGGGAAGTACTTCTGGAGGTCGGTGACGGACAGGATCGGATCAGGCACGGGAGTTCACCACCTCTTCGGCGAAGTGGCACGCGCTGGTGCGGCCGAAGCCGATGCCGTGCGGGGCCGGGACTTCTTCGGAACACCGGGCTTCGGCGCGCTTGCAGCGCGGGTGGAACGGGCAGCCCGGCGGGATGTCGAGCAGGCTCGGCGGCAGTCCCTTGATGGTTTCCAGCGTCTGTCCCTTGAGGTCGAGCCGGGGCAGCGAATCCATCAGCGCCGCGGTGTAAGGGTGCGCCGGCGCGCGGAACAGCTCGACGACGTCGGCCTGCTCGACGATCCGGCCCGCGTACATCACCGCGATCCGGTCGGCGACCTCGGCGACGACGCCCAGGTCGTGGGTGATGAGCACGAGCCCCATCTTGCGTTCGGCCTGGATCTCGGCGAGCAGGTCCATGATCTGGGCCTGGACGGTGACGTCGAGCGCCGTGGTCGGCTCGTCGGCGATGAGCAGGTCCGGGTCGAGCGCCAGGGACATCGCGATCATCGCGCGCTGGCGCATGCCGCCGGAGAACTGGTGCGGGTAGTCCCGGATCCGCCGGTCCGCGGCCGGGATGCGGACGATGTCGAGCAGCTCGATCGCGCGCCGCCGGGCGTCCTTCTTGGACATGCCGAGCCGGACGCGCAGCTGCTCCTCGATCTGGAACCCCACGGTGAACACGGGGTTCAGCGCGGACAGCGCGTCCTGGAAGATCATCGCGACCTCGCTGCCGCGCACCTCGCGGCGGCGCTCCTCGGACGCGGTGAGCAGGTCTTCGCCGCGCCAGCGCACCGCGCCGGCGGTGATCACGCCGGGCGGCATGTCGAGGATGCCCATCACCGTCTGCGCGGTGACGCTCTTGCCGGAGCCGGACTCGCCCAGCACCGCCAGGGTCTCCCCGGCGTGCACCGAATAGCCGACGCCGTTGAGCACCTTGGCCACGCCGTCGGAGGTGCGGAACTCGACGTGCAGATCCTCTACTTCGAGCAGGAGTTCGTTGTCGGACAAGGGGATCTACCTCGACTTCGGATCGAGCGCGTCGCGGATGCCGTCACCCAGCATCACGAAGGCCAGCACGGTCAGGGTGACGAAGGCGCCGGGGAACAGCAGCATGTGCGGGTCGACGCGGAAGTAGTCCCGCGAGTCGCTGATCATCACGCCCCACGAGATCACCGGCGGGCGCACGCCGATGCCGAGGTAGGCCAGCGTCGCCTCGGCGCCGATGAACGCGCCGAGCGCGATGGTCGCGTAGACCAGCACCGGCGCGACCGTGTTCGGCAGCAGGTGCCGGAAGATGATCCGGGGCGTGCTCGCGCCGAGGCCGCGCGCGGCCTTGACGTAGTCGAGCTGCTTGGCCACCAGCGTCGCCGAGCGCATGATGCGCATGGCCACCGGCCAGCTCAGCACCGCGATGGAGCAGACCACCTGGACGATGATCGTGACCGCGCCGGGGTTCGAGCCGGGTGCGTTGAACGTCGTCAGGATGACGATCGCGCCGAGCACGAACGGCAGGCCCGCGAAGATGTCGCCGAAGCGCGACAGGACGCTGTCGACGAACCGCCCGTAGTAGCCGGCGAAGATGCCGACGAGCGATCCGAAGAGGACGGTCAGCAGGGTCGAGAACACGCCGACCAGCAGGGACGCGCGGGCGCCGTAGATGGTGCGGGCGTAGACGTCGTAGCCCTGGTTGTCGTAGCCGAACCAGGCGTCCGCGGACGGGCCCTCGTTGGCGTGGGTGAGGTCGCTGAACCCCGCTTCCCGCGAGCTGAACAGGCCGGGCGCGATGGCGATCAGCACGATCAGCAGGATGATCACGGCCGAGATGACGAACGCCGGTTTGCGCCGCAGCTGGCGCCACGCGTCGTTCCAGAGGCTGCGGGGTTTCTGCGGGCCGCTGCCGGAGTCGTCGATGCGGGACAGCTCGGCCGCGTCGGCCCCGCCGCCACCCACCAGGTTCGGGTCAGTCATAGCGGATCCTCGGGTCGAGAACGGCGTAGAGCAGGTCGACGATCAGGCTCATCAGCAGGTACACCAGCACCAGCAGGACGACCACGCCGACGACGGTCGCGCTCTCCCGGTTCTGGATGCCGCGGAAGATGAGCCCGCCGAGGCCGTTGATGTTGAACACGCCTTCGGTGACGATCGCGCCGCCCATCAGGGCACCCAGGTCGGTGCCGAGGAACGTGAGCACCGGGATCACCGAGTTGCGCAGCAGGTGGACGCCGACGACGCGGCTCTGCGGCTGCCCCTTCGCGATGGCCGTGCGGACGTAGTCGGCGCGGCGGTTTTCGGCGATGCTCGTTCTCGACAGCCTCGCGACGTAGGCCATGGACAGGCTGCCCAGCGCGATGCCGGGCACGATCAGCTCGCCGACGCTGGGGTTGTCGGACACGCTGGCCTCGATCAGGCCGAGGCCGTTGCTGCCCAGCGCGAGCTGCAGCACGATCGCGGTGACGAACACCGGCAGCGAGATCAGGAACGTCGTCGAGACCAGGACGAGGTTGTCGAGGAAACCCTTGCCCCGCAAGCCGGTCAGCACGCCGGCGGTGAGCCCGATGAGGGCCTCGATGACCACGGCGATCACGGCCAGCCGCAGCGTGATCGGGTACGACGTCGCGATCAGCTCGCCGACCGAGGTGCCGTTGAAGGTCTCGCCCCAGTCGCCGGTGAACAGGCTCCCGAGGTACTTGAAGTACTGGACGAAGAGGTTGTCGTCGAGGTTGAACTTCTCCGTCATCTGGGCGATGTAGGCCTTCGGGCAGGCGGTCTGGCCGCACTTGCCCGAGAACGGGTCGCCGGGCACGGCCCAGACCAGGACGTAGATGAGGAAGGTGGTGCCGAAGAACACCGGGATCAGCTGGAGCAGCCGTCGCAGGACGTAGCGGATCATGACGAGTTCCTAGTGCGCGCCGGGCGTCGTGGGCGGGAAGGTGCTCCCGCCCACGACGCCGTGGTGGTGGTTGCGGCAGATCAGCGCGGCACCACTACTTCTTCAGGACCTCGATGGACGGGTAGTCCGGCATGCGCCGGAAGTCCAGGGCCGCGGACTTGAGGTTCTTCGACTTCGCCGCGACGCCCTTCTCGTCCCACGTCGGGATCGACGGCAGGTCCTTCGCGATCAGGTCCTCGGCCTGCTGGTACAGCTTGACCGCGGCGTCCTTGTCGGCGGTGGCGTCCGCCTGCGCGAGGAGCGCGTCGACCTGCGGGTTCGAGTAGTTCGAGTCGTTCGAGGAGCCGCCGGTCTTGTAGATCGGGTTGAGGAAGTCCTCGATGGACGGGTAGTCCGCGGACCAGTCGGAGCGGCCCATCCCGGTCAGCTTCTTGCCGGTGACGATGCTGCGCCACTGGCCGAAGTCGGTGGCCGGCACGAAGTCGCATTCGACGCCGAGGGTGTTCTTGATGCTGTTGCACGCCGCGACCAGCGGTTCCTTGCGGCCGCCGTCCGCGTTGGACGCGATGGTCAGCTTGCCCTTGAAGCCGGACTTCGCGAAGGCCTCCTTGGCCGCCGCCGGGTCGAACTTGCAGAACTGGCAGACGCCGGAGCGGGCACCGGTGATGCCCTGGGCGACGTACCCGTCCAGCGGGACGTAGGTGTCGTTCATGACGGTCTTGGTGATCTGCGCGCGGTCGATCGACATCGAGATGGCCTTGCGCAGCTCGAGGTTGTCGTAGCCCGGCACGTAGTACGGCACGGCGATGGTGCTGACGCCGAGCAGGTTGCCGGTCACCAGGCGATCGCCCAGGTCGGCCTTGTACTTGCCGCCCGCGACCGCCGACGGCGGCAGCGCCTCCATGAAGTCGAGCCGCCCGCTCAGCAGGTCCTGGTAGGCGGTCTCCTGGCTGGAGTAGATCTTGATGTCGAGGTCCTTGAAGTGGACCTTGTCGTCACCCTTGTAGTCGTCGTTGCGGGTGAGCTTGATGTCCTGGTTCGGCGTCCGCGAGACGAACTTCATCGGGCCGTTGCCGATCGGGTGCTGCTCGAAACCCTTGGGGTCCTTGAAGAACGCGTCGGGCAGCGGCGCGAACGCCTGGTAGCCGACCTTGATGTCGAACACCGAGAACGGCGCGTCGAGCGTCACCTGGAACTCGTAGTCGCCCTTCTGCACCAGGCCGGACATCTTGTCGGTGGCCGGCTTGGCGTTCTCGTCCGCGGGGTGGACGTCCTTGTACCCCTGGATGTTCGAGTAGAAGTCGGTGTTGAGCTGCCCGTTCGGGGCGTAGGCGCCGTAGTTCCAGGCGTCGATGAAGTTGTGCGCCTTCACCTCGGTGCCGTCGTGGAACTTCCAGCCCTGCTTGATCTTGATGTCGTAGACCTTGGAGTCTGTCGTCGTGATCGAGTCGGCCATCAGGTTGAACGGCTTGGCGTCCGCCCCCTTGAAGCCGACCAGCGTCGCGAACATGACCTGGATCGCCTTGGTGCCGCCGAGGTCGTTGATGTTGGTCGGGACCAGCGCGTTCTGCGGCTCGGTGCCGTAGACGCTGACCGTGCCGTCCGGGTTCGTCTCGCCGGCGCCCGCGGAGCTGCCCGAACCGCCGCCGCAAGCGGCGAGCGCGAGCGCCAGCGAGGTCATCACCACCGTGGGTCCCCAGAACCTGCGCGAACGACGCATGTCCCCTCCATCTCCGTCTGTCCGAAAGGTGAGACGCACGCTATCGGGGGCGATGAAGCTGATCACAGGACTGCGGTGTTGCAAATCAGTGACGACCGTCGGGACCACCTGGTTGGAGCACAACCAAGGTAGGAAACCGGGTACTCCGGACGGCGTAGCGCGGACAGGTGGTCATCACGCGCTCACGGTGGGTTCGTGTTCGATTCCCGTTGCGGCACAACCTCTTTCGGATGTCCGAACGGGCCGGTGGGGTGGTTGTCAAGCCCCTCTCCTGGCCGGAACCGGAAAACCGGCGCGTCCGTCCGAACCGGATCAGGCGAGCGAGAGGGCGATGCCGTCCAGGATGTCGTGCTCGCTGACCACCAGCTCGGTCGGGCCGCCGCGGGCCGCGAGCTGCTCGGCGAGGGTCTGGACCACCACCGCGCCGCCGGCGATCACGTCGACGCGGCCCGGGTGGATCACCGGGTTCGCCGCGCGGGTGGCGTGGTTCTCGGCCAGCAGCTTCGTCGCGAGCCGGTCGATGTCCGCGGGGCCGAGCTTCGACAGGTGGACGCGGTCGCTGTCGTACTCCGGCAGTCCGAGCGCGATCGCCGAGAGCGTGGTCACCGTGCCGGCGACGCCCACCCACGTCTTCGCGCGGGCCACGTCGACGACGTCGAACGCCTCGGTCAGGACCTTGCCGGCCAGGTCGCGGGCGGCGGCGATCTCCTCGGCGGTCGGCGGGTCGCTCTTCAGCGCGCGCTCGGTGATCCGGACGCAGCCGATGTCGACGGACTTCGCCGCGATCACGTCGGCCTGCCTGCCGTCCCAGGTGCCGAGGACGAGCTCGGTCGAGCCGCCGCCGACGTCGGCCACGACGAACGGGCCGTCGTCCGGGTCCTGCTCCCCGACCGCGCCGGTGAAGGACAGCCGGGCTTCCTCGTCGCCGCTGATCACCTCGGCCTCGACGCCGAGGGTCTCGCGCGTCATGCGGAAGAAGTCGTCGCGGTTCTTCGCGTCGCGGGTGGCGGAGGTGGCGACCATCCGCACCTTCTCGACGCCCTTGCGCCGGGCGGCGACCGTGTAGTCGGCGAGCGCGGCGCGGGTGCGTTCGAGCGCCTCGGGCGCGAGTTCGCCGGTGGCGTCGACACCCTGGCCGAGCCGGACGATCCGCATCTCGCGGTGCAGGTCGCGCAGGTCGACCGTGCCGTCGTGGCGCGGCGTCAGCTCGGCGACGAGCAGGCGGATGGAGTTGGTCCCACAGTCGATCGCGGCAACACGAGGCATGCGATCACCCTAACCGGCGGGTGTTGTCGTCCCGACGGTCGTGGTCGTGGTGGTGGTCGTGACCGAGGTGGCCGTCTGACCGCAGGTCGGGGGCGGCGGTGTGGTTGTCGACTCCGGCGTGGTGGTCGTGGTCGGCGGGGTCGTCGTCGGCGGCGGGGTGGTCGTCGTGCTGATGACCGTCGTCGTCGTGGGTGTCGTCGTCGGCGGCTTCGTGCACGACGGCGGCGGGGTGGTCGTCGTCGGCGGCGGCTTCGAAGTACCGGTCGTCGGTGGCGCGCTGGTCGGCGTCGTCGTCGGGACCGGGGGCGGCGGTACCGACGGCGCGGGCGGGCCGGCCGCCGCGTTCGGGGCGCCGATCGGGACCGTGCTGTCCGGCACCTGCATGATCCCGTTGCGGTAGGCCTCGGCCCACAGGATCACGGTGTTCACGTACGTGTCGGAGTTGTTGTAGCGGTAGATCGCGCCGCGCAGCTGGTCCGGGTTCGCCAGGTCGAAGCCGCCGGAGCAGAGGTAGCGGCCGGTGGCCAGTGCCGCGTCGAAGATGTTGTTGGGGTCGGACTTGCCGTCGCCGTTGCCGTCGGAGGCGTACGCGCGCCAGGTCGCCGGGATGAACTGGGTCGGGCCGACCGCACGGTCCCATACCGGGTCCGTGTCGAGCTCGCCGTGATCGGTGTCCGGGATCGCGGCGAACGCGCCCTGGCCGTTGAGCTCCGGGCCGAGGATCGGCTCGCGGGTGGTGCCGTTCGCGTCGACGTAGCCGCCGCGCGCGTGGTTGGACTCGATCCGGCCGATGCTGGCGATCAGGGCCCAGTCGATGTGGCACGCGGCCTGCTCGTGGCCGAGGATGCCGGCGGCGTTCTTGTACGCGGCGAGCGCGCTGGCGGGGATGCCGAGGGGGCCGTCGGGGAGCTCGTAGGCCGGGAGCGGCAGCGGGGTGGGCGCGCCGGGGAGGGTGCCGTCGACGGCGATCTGCTGGATGGCGGCGTGCCCGGGGTCGTAGCCCTGGCCGAGCGCGGCGTCGCGGGTGTGGTCACCGGTGCCGCCGAGCCAGCCGAGCGTGACGCCGCCGGCCAGCAACGCCGGGATCACGGCCAGGATGCCGGTGATCAGGGGGTACGCCGTGCGGTGGCGGATCCCGAATCTTCGGGTGTGGCTCCCGACTGCGTCAGGCAGTCGCCGCACGCGCATAGCTCGAAGCCCTCCTGGCCGGATCGGTCACCCACCCTCGGGTGACAGCCTGCCGTACCCGGGGCACGGTTTCACCCCTTCGGGAGTCTGGATCTCGCCGGACGGGGGTTTTCGCTCACCCAGCCCAGTTATCTGTTTACGCGGCGCGAGCGTTACTCGGCACAGTCTCCCGTCGGCCACCCGTTCGCCTTAAGCAGCTCCAGCGTCTCGTCACCGAACGGATTGACGCCCGGTCCGACCGCCAGCGAGTGGGCGACGTGCACGTGCAGGCACTTGACGCGGCCGGGCATCCCGCCGGCGGTGACCTGGTGGCCGAGCGGCTCGATCGCGTCGCGCTCGGCGAGGTAGGTCTCGTGGGTGCGCTGGTAGTGCGCGGCGAGCTCGGGATCGGTGGAGAGCCGCTCGGTCATCTCCTTCATGATCCCGGACGCCTCGATGGTGCCGATCATCGAGTTCAGCTTCGGGCAGGTCAGGTAGTAGAGCGTCGGGAACGGCGTGCCGTTCTCCAGCCGCGGGCTGGTCTGCACCACCGAAGGGTGGCCGCTCGGGCACCGCGCGGCCACCGCCCGCAGCGCTCGCGGCGGCCGTCCGAGCTGCTCCGCGATGACCTCGCGGTCGGCGTCGGTGACGGGCTCGAACCGGTGCTGCTGCGTGCTGTTCACGCGGTCCAGGTTAGTTCAGCCGCCGGAGACCTGGTTCCAGAGGTTCTCGTACCAGGAGCCGTCCGGGACCTGCTGCTGTCCCGGCTGCGGGGCCGCGTCCGGGGCCTTGTCCTCGGGCAGCTGGACGATGTACGGCGTCTCGCCCGGCTTGACGTACCGCAGCCGGCGCCGGGCCTCGGCCTCGATCTGCGCCGGGTCGCTCAGCTCCGCCTTGCGGCCCTCGAGCTGGGCGACCGTCTGCTGCAGCTGCGCCTGCTGCGCCTGCTGTTCGCGGATCTCGGTCCGCTGGGCGAGGTACGTGCGCAGGGGCACGGCGATGGTGAACGCCAGCGCGCACACCACGATCGCCACCACCGCCGCGCGGCGGGTGGTGGACATGCCGAGCACCTTCGCCGCACCGGACGCGCGCTTCGCCGCCAGGCTCCGGCGCAGCCGGGTCCGGGTCGTCTCCACGTCGCCGGTGCGGCGGCGCACCGCCTCGGGACGACGGGCCGGCGCGGGCCGGTTGGCCCGCGTCGCCCCGCCGCCGCCTCGGCGGTTGCGCGTCGTCCTCCCCCGGTCCGCCATCGGCGATCAGCCCTCGGCGCTGAACCGCGGGAAGGCCAGCTCGCCGGCGTACCGGGCGGCGTCACCGAGGGTCTCCTCGATGCGCAGCAGCTGGTTGTACTTGGCGATCCGCTCGCCGCGGGCCGGGGCACCGGTCTTGATCTGGCCGACGCCGGTGGCGACCGCCAGGTCCGCGATGAACGTGTCCTCGGTCTCGCCGGAGCGGTGGCTCATCATCGACTTGTAGCCGAACGAGGTCGCCAGCGAGATCGCGTCGAGCGTCTCGGACAGGGTGCCGATCTGGTTGACCTTCACCAGCAGCGCGTTGGCGGCGCGGCGGGTGATGCCCTCCTCGAGGCGGTCCGGGTTGGTGACGAACAGGTCGTCGCCGACGATCTGGACCTTCTCGCCGATCTCGGCGGTCAGGGTGACCCAGCCGTCCCAGTCGTCCTCGCTCAGCGGGTCCTCGATGGAGACCATCGGGTAGTCGCGGATCAGCTCGGCGTAGTACGCGGACATCTGCTCCGCGCTCTTCTTGCTGCCCTCGAAGGTGTACGCGCCGTCGGCGAAGAACTCCGTCGCGGCGACGTCCAGCGCGAGCGCGACGTCGCGGCCCGGGGTGTAGCCGGCCTTCTCGATGGCCTGCAGGATCAGGTCGAGCGCCTCGCGGTTGTTCGCCAGGTTCGGCGCGAAGCCGCCTTCGTCGCCGAGACCGGTCGACAGGCCGCGGCCCTTCAGCACCGACTTCAGCGAGTGGTAGACCTCGGCGCCCCAGCGCAGGGCCTCGCGGAAGGTCTCCGCGCCGATCGGCGCGATCATGAACTCCTGGACGTCGACGTTGCTGTCCGCGTGCGAACCCCCGTTGAGGATGTTCAGCATCGGCACGGGCAGCACGTGCGCGTTCGGCCCGCCCAGGTAGCGGAACAGCTCCAGCTCGGCCGACTCTGCGGCGGCCTTCGCGACGGCCAGCGAGACGCCGAGGATGGCGTTCGCGCCGAGGCGGGACTTCGCCGGCGTGCCGTCGAGGTCGACCAGCTTCTGGTCGACGATCCGCTGGTCGACGGCTTCGATGCCGACCATCTCGGGGCCGATCTCGTCGAGCACCGCGGCGACCGCGCGCTCCACGCCCTTGCCGTTGTAGCGGCCGGTGTCGCCGTCACGGAGCTCGACAGCCTCGTGTTCGCCGGTGGACGCTCCCGACGGGACCGCGGCCCGCGCCAGGGTGCCGTCGTCGAGGGCCACCTCCACCTCGACGGTCGGGTTGCCACGCGAGTCCAGAATCTCGCGCGCGCCTACCTGCTCGATGAGAGCCACGCCATGCTCCTCGGTGCGTCGTGCCTGCGGTAACGCGCCCAGCCTAGCCGTCACCCGGGTTCACCCGTTGGAGGACTCACCGCCCGCGCGGATCGCCTGCCAGCCCGGCGGCAGCTCCACGGTCTCGGACGTCTGCTGCCAGAACGTCCAGCTGTTGCCGCCGAGATCGGCGACGGTGAACACCCGCGCGCCGTAGGGCTGGTCCTGCGGCGGGTCGAGCTCGCCCTCGTCGCCGATCGCCGCCGCGATCCGCGCGTAGGCGTCGTCGACGTCCTCGACGTAGAGGATGTTGAGCTGGCCGACCGGCCCGTCCACGCCCTTGGCCTGCCAGTAGTCCGGCCCGACGCCGGCGATCTGGATCCGCGCGGCGCCCGCGCACAGGGTCGCCTGGAAGACCTCGCCGGCGCCGTCGCAGAACCGGACCTCCTCGGTGAACCCGAAGACCCTGGTCAGCCAGGCGAGCGCCGCCGTGGCGTCGGAGTAGTACAGGTAGGGCGCCAGGCCCCGGTACGGGCTGCTCATGGCGGCACAGTCCATCACGTCCCGTCCGGAGGCGTGTGCGCGGTACTGCGCCGATGGTCGCCGATCCGGCCACAGTCACGGCCGAATGGCTCCGTAGCAGCGATCACGCGCCGCCCGAAGGGTTGGCCTCCTTTTGGCCGGATTGGTAACGTGGGATGACCATGACGGACGCCGCAGCTGCTTCGCAGCCTCCCGAAGAGTCGCGGTTCCATGCCTTCCGCCAGGCCGAAGATCTCGTCACCCGCCGCCGTCCGCTGGACGCGTTGAAGGCGTTGCAGCCCCTGTTGGAATCGGAGACGGACAAGCCGTCGGTCCACCTCCTGGCCGGGCGCGCGTACTTCCACTCCGCCCAGCTGCGGCGCGCCGAGCAGGCGTTCACCCGGGTGCTGGAGCTGGACCCGACGGACCACTACGCCCGGTTCATCCTCGGCCGCACCCTGCAGCGGCTCGGCCGGTTCGTCGAGGCGCTGGCCCAGATGCGGATGGCGTCGGCGATGAACCCGGTGCCGGAGTACCTCGAGGCGATCAGCGAGGTCAAAGCGCACATCGCGCTGCGCGAATCCTGATCGATCCGGCCACCAGGGCCGTTCGGCCCGGCGGAGATCAGACTTTCGGCCGATCGGGCCGGGCCCCTCGGCCGATCCGCGGCACCCCCTCTTCCGGCGAAGCTGGTTCCAGACCGAATCAGGGAGGAACCGGAAATGTCGATCTTCGCCACGCTGGGTGCTTACGCCGGCTTGCTGCTGCTGGTGCTCATGGCCGTCACGCCGCTGTTCGCCGACCGGGAGCTCTGACTCACGGCGCGACGCTCGCCTCCGCGTAGGCGTCCGCCGCGCTGAAGACGTCCTGGCCGTACGCGACTCCCGAGTTGTAGAACAAGATCGCGCGCCACCAGCCCGCCGGGGTGCCCAGGTCGTCGCCGCCCGAACACAGGTAGCGCGCCGCCGTGAACGACGCGTCGTCCACGTTCTGCGGGTCCGGGGTGCCGCCGTCGCCGTTGGCTCGCTCCTGGTACTTCTTCCACGTCGACGGCAGGAACTGCAGCGGCCCGATCGCGTGGTCCCACGACTTGTCGCCGTCGAGCTTGCCGCCGTCGGTGTCGTGCACCGCCGGGACGCCGGGCGAGCCGTCCAGCGGCGGGCCGACCACCGGCTTCGCGACGCGGCCGTCCGCGCCGATCGCCGAAAGGTCGAAGTCCCCGCGCCCGGCCTCGACCCGGCCGATGCCCGCGAGCGTCGCCCACGACAGGTGGCACGTCGGCTTCTGCCGCTGCATCCACATCTCCGCCCGCCCGTACGCGGCGAGCACGCGCCCCGGGAGGTGCGTCTTGTCCGCGACGCGCTTCGCCCACGCGTCCAGCTCGGCCTGGTCGGACACCGCCGGCCGGTCGACCGGCGCGGCGAGCCCGGCGCGCGGCGACTCGGCGCCCGGCTGCGGCCGCTGCTCCGGGATGGCCAGCGCCGGTTGCGCCGGCGGGGGCGCGGCCGGGGCGTCCGGGTTCCGGATACCGATCGTGACGACCAGGACGACGCCGGTGACCACGAGCGCCAGCGCGAGGGCGGCCCGGCTCAGATAGCGCCGCGGCGGACCGCCCGTAGGCGACGACGGAGGCGTGACGGTCGGCTGAGCGGTTTCGGCCACCCGATCAGGTTACGGAGCCACTCAAGAGGGACCCTCGGCCGTCTGACCAGGCAAGCGGAGGGTAAAACAGGTCCGCTGCCAGCGACGTCACAAAATTCGTTATCGAGTCGACGCGCAAGGCCCTGACCTGCGGTTACCCTAACCTAACTTCTGCGCTGAGTCCCATTTGTCCGGTTGCATCGTTTCGACGGGACGTACGCTCGCTGGACTTACAGGTGAGCCTTACCTAAAAACTTCCTGGTACCAGAAACTCAGGGAGGCGGAACCGGTGTTGTTCTCGAGCGCGCTGATCGGGCTGCGGGAAGGCCTGGAGGCCGCCCTGGTCGTCAGCATCCTCGTGGCCTTCCTCGTGAAGACCGAGCGCCGCCACGCGCTGCGCTGGGTGTGGCCGGGCGTCGGCGCCGCGGTGCTGCTGTCGGTCGCCGTCGGCGCGATCCTCACCTACACGACCGCCCAGCTGTCGTTCGAGCACCAGGAGCTGCTCGGCGGCAGCCTGTCGATCGTCGCGGTCGTGTTCGTGACGGCGATGATCTTCTGGATGCGCAAGGCGTCCAAGAGCATCGCGGCCGAGCTGCGCGGGAAGATGGACGACGCGCTGGACGTCGGCCCGATGGCCGTGCTGCTGCTGTCGTTCCTCGCGGTCGGGCGTGAAGGCCTGGAGACCGCGGTCTTCTTCTACTCCGCCGTCCAGACCGCGCAGTCGGACACCGTGCAGCCGCTGATCGGCTTCGCCGTCGGCATCGTGGTGGCGGTGCTCCTGGCGTGGCTGCTCTACAAGGGCGCCGTCCGGTTCAACCTGGCGAAGTTCTTCACGATCACCGGCGTCCTGCTCGTGTTCGTCGCCGCGGGCGTGCTCGGCTACGGCCTGCACGACCTGCAGGAGGCCGCGTTCCTGCCGGGCATCGACACCCTCGCGTTCGACGCGTCGAACGCGCTGCCCGAGACGTCCTGGTACGGCGCCCTGCTCAAGGGCATCTTCAACTACTCGCAGCAGACGACCGTGCTGCAGGCCGTCGCGTGGGTCGCCTACGTCGTCATCGTGCTTCCCCTGTTCCTCAAGCCCAGCAAGAAGACCGCGCCGGCACCCGTCGCCGCGGCCGCCTCGAAGGAGTGACCGTGCGCAAGACCACCCCGCTGGCCGTCGTGGCCGGCGCCGCCGCCCTGGTGGCGCTGTCCGCCTGCGACAGCAAGAGCGACACCGCCGGTGCCGCGGCGGCAGGCGGCCCGATCAAGGTGTCGGCGTCCGACACCGCGTGCGAGGTCTCGGCGAACGCGGCCGCCGCGGGCAACCTGACCTTCGAGATCACCAACAAGGGCAGCAAGGTCACGGAGTTCTACCTCTACGCCGAGGGCGACCGGATCATGGGCGAGGTCGAGAACATCGCGCCCGGGCTGAACCGGCGGCTGATCGTCGAGGTCGCCGACGCCGGCAAGTACCAGACCGCGTGCAAGCCGGGCATGGCGGGCGACGGCATCCGCGGCGACTTCACCGTCACCGGCGGCGCGCCCAAGCAGAACGACGCGAACGCGCAGAAGGCCCAGGCGACCAAGAGCTACAACGACTACATCGCGAACAACACCGCCGCCCTGGAAGAGGAGACGGCCAAGTTCGTCGACCTCGTCAAGGCCGGCAAGGTCGACGAGGCGAAGGCCGCGTACGCGCGCACCCGCACCTACTACGAGCGCATCGAGCCGGTCGCCGAGAAGTTCGGCGACCTCGACCCGGCCATCGACGTCCGCGAGGCCGACCTCGAGCCGGGCCAGCAGTTCACCGGCTTCCACCGGCTCGAGAAGGACCTGTACGTGACCGGCCTGAAGCCGGACAGCTCGCAGATCGCGGACAAGCTGCTGACCGACGTCAAGGACCTCGTCGCGAAGTCGAAGACGCTGCAGCTGACCGCGCTCGACCTGGCCAACGGCGCCAAGGGCCTGCTCGACGAGGTCGCGACCGGCAAGATCACCGGCGAGGAAGAGACCTTCTCGCACACCGACCTGTGGGACTTCCAGGCCAACGTGGACGGCTCGAAGGGCGCGATCGCCTCGCTGCGCCCGCTGCTGCAGGAGCGTGACGCCGCCCTGGTGTCCACTTTGGACAAGGAGTTCGCGAACGTCCAGGGTCTGCTGGACAAGACGCGCGTCGGTGACGGCTTCAAGTTCTACAACCAGCTGTCCCAGGACGAAATCAAGGCGTTCGCCTCGGCCGTCGACGCGCTGGGCGAGCCGCTGAGCAAGGTCGCGGAGGTCGTGTCGAAGTGACGTCGGCAGAGGGCACGCGGGTTTCGCGGCGGAAGCTCTTCGGCCTGGCGGGCGCGGGGGTCGCGCTCGCCGGGGCGGGGGCCGCCGCCGGGATCGGGATCGACAAGGCGACGGGCAGCGCCGAGGCGGCGGTGAACACCGTCGAGTTCGAGGGCGAGCACCAGGCCGGGATCGTCACGCCCGCGCAGGCGAACCTGCATTTCGCCGCCCTCGACGTCACCACCAAGGACCGCGAGAAGCTGCGGCAGCTGCTGAAGACGTGGACCGACGCGGCCCGCCGGATGACGGCGGGCCAGGAGGTCGTGCCGAACGGCGCGGTGGGCAGCGGCAACTACGCACCGCCCGGCGACACCGGCGAGGCGCTCGACCTGCCCGCGTCGCACCTGACGCTGACGATCGGCTTCGGCCCGTCGCTGTTCGACGGCCGGTTCGGCCTCGCGGGGAAGCGGCCGCCGCAGCTGATCGACCTGCCGCTGTTCCCGAAGGACAAGCTCGACCCGGCCCGCGGCGGCGGCGACCTGTGCATCCAGGCCTGCGCGGACGACCCGCAGGTGGCGGTGCACGCGGTCCGCAACCTGGTGCGGCTTGGCTTCGGCGTCACCGAGGTCCGCTGGTCGCAGCTCGGCTTCGGCCGCAGCTCGTCGACGTCGCGCGCGCAGCAGACGCCCCGGAACCTGTTCGGGTTCAAGGACGGCACGAACAACATCAAGTCCGAGGACACCGACTTCCTGCGTGACCAGGTGTGGGCCACGGCCGCCGACGGCCAGGCGTGGATGGCCGGCGGCTCGTACCTGGTGGCCCGCCGGATCCGCATGCACATCGAGACGTGGGACCGCGAAACCCTCGACGGCCAGCAGCGGATCGTCGGCCGCACGAAGGGCACCGGCGCCCCGCTGGGCCAGACCGCGGAGTTCGACGAGCTGGACCTCGACGTCGGCGGCGCGGGCGGCGAGAAGGTGATCGCCGAGGACGCGCACGTCCGGCTGGCGTCGCACCAGGCGCTGAACGGCGTGCGGATCCTGCGCCGCGGCTACAACTTCGTCGACGGCTCCGATGGCGTCGGCCACCTCGAAGCGGGGCTGTTCTTCCTGGCGTTCAACCGGGACACGCGGAAGCAGTACGTGCCGATGCAGCAGGCGCTGTCGTCGAAGGACGCGATGATGGAGTACGTCCAGCACACGGGTTCGGCGCACTTCGCCGTGCCGCCGGGCGTCTCGAAGACCGGCTGCTGGGGCGACGGGCTGTTTGCCTAAAGCCTTTAGGCTGATCTACACTCTCTTTAGGTAAAGGAGGGTGTAGTGATGGTTCGTGCCGGACTGACCACGGACCGCGTGGTCCACGCGGGCGCCGAGCTGGCCGACGAGATCGGGTTCGAGGCGGTGACGCCGTCGGAGCTGGCGCGACGGTTCGACGTCAAGGTCGCCAGCCTGTATTCGCACGTCAAGAACGCGCACGACCTGCGGACGCGGATCGCGCTGCTGGCGCTGGACGAGCTCGCCGACCGGGCCGCCGCCGCGTTGGCCGGCCGGGCCGGGCGGGAAGCCTTGGTCGCCTTCGCCGGCGTCTACCGCGACTACGCCCGCGAACACCCCGGCCGGTTCGCCGCAGCCCAGCTGCGGCTCGACCCGGAAACCGCGGCGGCGAGCGCGGGCGTGCGGCACGCGCAGCTGATGCGCGCGATCCTGCGCGGCTACGACCTGACCGGGCCGGACCAGACGCACGCCGTCCGGCTGCTCGGCAGCTTCTTCCGCGGGTTCGTCGCCCTCGAAGCCGACGGCGGCTTCGACCACAGCGCGCCCGCGGCGGCGGACAGCTGGGCCCGCCTCCTCGACGTCCTCGATTCCCTTCTCCGCGATTGGCCACGACCGTGATCACCACCCCGCTGACCGCCGGCATCGTCCGCGGCGCCCTCGAACTCGAAGACACTCCCCGCGGCCTGGTGCCGCACCGGCTGCCCGCCCGCGCGCGGGCACAGAACACCGACGAGCGGCTCGCGATGGCCGAGGCGCAGCCGGCCGGCGTCCACCTGCGGTTCCGCACGACGGCTCGCGTGATCGAACTCGAGACCGTGCCGACCAAGATCGAGTACCCTGGCGCGCCGCCGCGTCCGGACGGCGTCTACGACCTGCTGGTCGACGGCAAGCTCGCGGCCCAGGCGACCGCGCCCGGCGGCGTGCGGTTCGCGGACCTGCCCGGGCACGACAAGGACGTCGAGATCTGGTTGCCGCACAACGAACTCACGGCGCTGGTCGCCCTGCGGACGGACGCGCCGGTCTCGCCGGCCGGGGCGGCGGGCCGGGTGTGGCTGCACCACGGCAGTTCGATCAGCCAGGGTTCGAACGCGCTCAGCCCGTCGACGACGTGGACCGCGCTGACGGCGGCGTCCGCCGGGGTCGAGCTGGTCAACCTGGGGTTCAGCGGCAACGCGATGCTGGACCCGTTCGTGGCCCGGGCCATGCGGGACACCCCGGCCGACGTGGTCAGCGTCAAGATCGGCATCAACATCGTCAACGCCGACGTGATGCGCCCGCGCGCGTTCGGCCCGGCGGTCCACGGGTTCCTGGACACGATCCGCGACGGTCACCCGTCGGCGCCGCTGCTGGTCGTCTCGCCGTTGTACTGCCCGATCCACGAGCAGACACCCGGACCGGGCGACTTCGACCACGCGGCGCTGGCGTCGGGGATCGTGCGGTTCCGGGCGACCGGCGTCCCGGGCCCCGACAAGCTGACGCTGGAGGTGATCCGCGCGTCGCTGGCACAGATCGTCGCGCAGCGCGAGGACCCGGCCCTGCACTACCTGGACGGGCTTTCGCTGTACGGGCCGGCGGACTACGCCGAGTTCCCGCTGCCGGACGAGCTGCACCCGGACGCGGCGGCGCACCGGCTGATCGCGTCGCGCTTCACGGAACTCGCTTTCGGCGGCCCGTTCGCTTGACTTCAACCTCCCTTGAAGTTGAATTCTGGGGAGCATGTTCACCGAAGCAGAGCTCGCGTACCTCGACGCCCAGCCCCTGGGCCGGCTCGCCACCCGGCAGCCGAACGGAACCCTCCAGGTCAACCCGGTCGGCTTCCGGTACAACCCGGACGAGAAGACGATCGACGTCACCGGCCACAACCTGCGCGGCAGCAAGAAGTTCCGCAACCTGACGGCCGACGACCACGTCGCATTCGTCGTCGACGACCTGCCGTCAACGAACCCATGGCGCGTGCGCTGCCTGGAGATCCGCGGCCGCGCGGAGGGGCTGACCGGGGTGAACCTCCCGGACAACCACTTCGACGACGCCGTGATCCGGATCCGTCCGTCGCGGATCTTGGCGTTCGGGGTGGAGGACTGGGACCGGGAGCCCCTCGATCTGGTGACGAACATCCGCGACGTGTGAGATCGGAGGCGGGCGGCCGCCACGGGATTCTGGGGGTTCCCGTGGCGGCCGCCGCCAGTCGGGAGGCGGTGGTGCGGCCGGGTTGGCGAGCTGTGGGCGCGCGATCGATGGCCGCGCGGCCGGGTGGCTCCAGCTGGCGCGAGCCGAGCCGCGGCGGCCGGGCATCCGCGGCTACCCGATCCCGGCCCGCCCGCTGTGAGCGGAGGGGCATCTCCCGTGACTGGCGGGGCATCACACGTGATTGGGCGGGCATCTCGCGTGATTGGCGGGGCATCTCGCGTGACTGGGCGGGCATCTCGCGTGACTGGCGGGGCATCTCGCGTGATCAGGCGGGCATCTCGCGTGATTGGCGGGGCATCACTCCGGTCGGCGTCGGAACGGCTGGGTCAGCGGCGGCCGCCCCGTGCGGTGTACGTCGCCGCGCCGGTGACCGTCAGGGTCAGGGCTGTCCAGGTTGCTGCTGGGGTGCCGGACGGCTGGAGCAGCCAGGCTGCGATGTGGCTTGTTGTCGAACCGTCGTGCGGGACGAAGGGTGCTATGGCCGCCCAGAGCAGCGGGAGCGTCCAGCCGAACTGGCCGCCCACGATCGTGGCCGCCAACCCCGCCAAGCCCAGCAGGCCCGCCGCGTCGCGGGTGATGATCGATAAGTCGACAATGTTCGGTCCCAGCTCCTGGACCGCCAGGACCGCTCCCCCGGCCGCCACGCCGATCAGGGCTAGGTGCGCGAAGCGGCGGAGCGGCCACGGGATCGCCGCCGTGCGGTCGAGGTCCGGGTCCTGGCCGCTGAGCCCGATCGCCGCCACCGCGATCGCCGCCGTCAGGGTCAGCATGACCGGCAGGGGCGACCACGAGTCGCGCGCCAGGAACCACATGCCCGCCGTCGCCGTCAGCAGGGCGATGATCGCCGCCGGGACCTGGCGCGAACGCGCGTAGAGCGTCACCCACCTCATCGCAGCGCTCCCGGAACCAGCGTGTCCAACGGGTCGCCCTGGCAGGTCAGGAGAACCTGCCGCACCGCGACGATCCGTGAGAACTGCTCGTCCGCCGGGAGCGCGTGGAACTTCTGCCACGCCTGCTCGATCCGGCCGGACGACTGGCGGAACCAGCCGCCGCCGTACTCGGGCAGCCGCTTCAGCTCGCCGGTGAAGTACGCCGCCGCGATCACGCGACCGCCCAGGTCGGACAGATCGCCGTAGCTCGCCGGCTCGCAGGCGGGCAGCCCGGTGCCGGACAGCACCGCCGTCCGCAGCGTGCTCGCGTCCGCCGTCCGCAGGTCGTCGTTGGTCTGGAAGTCCAGGTAGACGACACCCGCATCACGGGAAGGCACGGTGTTGACGGCGGCCGGCACCGTCCGCTCCTCGATCCTGGTGGGCGCGCCGGGCAGCTTCGCCAGCATGGCCAGCGCCTCCCGCCCCGGCCCGGCCAACGCGGCCAGCCTGTCTTCGTGCGCCCGGCTGACGCAGATCGGGCCGTCGCAGAGCCTCTGGGCGGCGACGCTGTCGGGGGTCAGGAGCCCGTCCTCGGAAGCCGGGAAGACCGGTAGCGCGATCGCCGCCCCGGCCACCACGGGCAGCAGGCCCAGGGCCCTGGCCCGCGCGGAATCCGCCGCCAGCACCAGGAAGCCCGTCGCCGCGAGGCCCGCGAACCACGCCGCCTGCCCGAGATCCACCGAAGCGGCGGTCGTCGTCAGCACACCCCGCGGCTCCGCGAGGACCGGCGTCAGCAACCCGAATCGGCTGTACATCGCGGAAAACGCGCCCGACGCCCAGGCCAGCACCGACACGGCCAGTGTCAGCACGGCCAGCGCCGGCGCGGTCAGCGGGTGCGGCAGCAGCCGCCCGACCGCCAGCCCCACCCAGCTCCCCGCCACGACGGCGAGCAAGCCGACCAGGAGGACCGGCAGGAAGCTCGCCGACACGAACCCGCCGTGCCCGAGCAACTCCGCCCAGCCGACGGCGAACACCAGCAGGAACCCGAGCGCGGTCAACGTCCCCACCGCGCCGGCCAGCCTGATCGCCCGGTGCCAGCCCGGCCGCGACGTCGTGGACAGCAGCTCGACCATCCCGGAACGGCTGTCGCGCATGCCCTGGATCGCCCCGGCGGCGACGGCGATCGGCCACAGGAACACCAGCAGGAACCGCAGCCACAGCGCGGTGGTCGTCGTGTTGCCCGTCCACGGCGCGGGCACCTTCCACCACGGCCCGGAGAGCAGGAACAGGAAGCCGAGCGCCACCACGAGCAGCGCCAGCCCGGCCCAGGGCGCGATCGAGCGCCGCAGTTCGATGCGCAGGATCATCACCAGGCCCCCTGCCCCGGCTCGTGCTTCAGCAGCGCCGAGTAGCCACGCTCGATCGGGCTGTCGCCCACGTGCTGCGCGGTGCCCGCCTCGGCCAGCTCGCCGGGCGTCCCCTGGAACACCAGCTTGCCCTCGGCGAACAGGACGACGTCGGAGCACGCCGTCGCCACGTCCTCGACCAGGTGCGTCGAGATCAGCACGCACGAGTCCCGCCCGAGCTCCTGCACCAGCTCGCGGAACCGCACGCGCTGCGCCGGGTCGAGCCCGGCGGTCGGCTCGTCGAGCAGCAGGATGTCCGGGTCGTTGACGATCGCCTGCGCGATCCCGACCCGCCGGACCATGCCACCCGACAGCGTCTTCATCCGGTCGTCCGCGCGGTCGGCGAGCCCCACCCGCTCGAGCGCGCGCTGCACCGCTCCCGGGATGCCCTCTTTGGACACTTCCTTGAGCCACGCCATGTACTCGACGAACTCCCGGGCGGTGAACCGCTTGTAGAACCCGAAGTTCTGCGGCAGGTAGCCGATCCGCCGGCGCAGGCCGCGCTGCCCGGTGTGCCCCCCGACCGGCGCGCCGAGCAGCGACAGGCTCCCCGACGCGGGCCGGAGCACCGTCGCCAGCGCCCGGATCAGCGTCGTCTTGCCCGCGCCGTTGGGCCCGAGCAGGCCGTGCACCCCCTTGCCGAGCGACAGGTCCAGCCCGTCCACGGCCATTTTCCGCCGTCCGACCCGCACCTTCAGCCCTTCGGCCTGGATTTCCCAGGCGTAGGCCGTTGGCGCGACCTCGGCGGCCCCGACAGCACGCATGTCCGTCCTCCCTAGTTGCGCGCGCCGAGCCGGGTGAACGCGCCCTTGTGCAGGGCGACGACCACCGTCGTCAGCGCGAAGATCCCCGCCCACACCGGCACCGCGCCGGTACTGAGCGCAAACGTTTGCTCCTGGGCCGCCAGCGTGGGCAGCACCAGGCCCGCGACCCACACCGCGATCAGTGCGTACGCCGCCCGGGTGACGCCGATCAGCCCGCCCAGCGCGAGCGTCC
The DNA here is from genome assembly GCF_040629235.1 of Amycolatopsis sp. NPDC005961. Lineage (NCBI taxonomy): Bacteria > Bacillati > Actinomycetota > Actinomycetes > Pseudonocardiales > Pseudonocardiaceae > Amycolatopsis > Amycolatopsis sp. NPDC005961. The sequence continues at coordinate 21,220 of NZ_JBEXVF010000020.1, forward strand.
CCGTGGTGAAGGCCAAGCTCGGCAGCAGCCAGAGCGCCAGCGCCGTGCCGGTCAGCCAGCCGGCGACCCCGAGCACCGGCAGGACGACGACGAGCACCGCCAGCGTCCGCCGCGTGATGAGGTACAGCCCGGCCCGCGGGGTCGCGACGACGACCTCGTACGCCGGATCCAGCCCCCTCGCCCACGACGCCGCGACGCCGAGCACCGGCAGCACCGGCGCGAAGAGCTGCACCGCCGTCACGTCCAGCGCCGAGCGCCAGATCTGGTCGAACGCCACCGCGAGCAACGTGACCAGCACGATCATCCCCAGCCACGGCAGCATCACCGGCGTGACCCACGTGTCGAGCCACCGCCGCCGGCGCCGGTACGGAACCGGCTCGGGCGGCGGCGGCCCGTGGGCCGGAACGGCCGAAAGCCGGATCTCGAAGCCGAGCCGGTTCCAGACGGCGTCCACCACCGGCTGGACGGGCGCGACTTCGGCGAGCCGCGCCCGGCACCCCCGGCACGTCTCCAGGTGCGCTTCGAGACCCCACAGCCGGTCGGCCGGGAGGTCGAAGCCCGCCACGTACTCGGCGATGAGCTCGTCCGACGCATGGGTCATGACAGTGCCTCCCGCATCGCGAACCGCGCCCGGCGAGCGCGGGTCTTGACGGTTCCTTCCGGCAGTCCCAGCAGGACGGCGGTCTCCCGGACGCTCAGCCCGTCGAGCACCATCGCCTGCAGCACCGCCCGCAGCTCGGGCGCGAGGTCGCGCAGCGCGTCACCGACCTCGTCACCGATCGTCGCCGCCAGGGCCACGTCCTCCGCCGCCGGCACCGGCGCGACGTCCAGAGCCACCTCCGACGGCAGCTCGGCGTGGTGCGCCCGGCGCCGGAACGCGTCGACCAGCCGGCGCGCCGCGATCGTCCACAGCCAGCCGACCGCGGTGCCGCCGGTCGCGGCCCCCGCGAACGACGCCGCCGCGCGCCACACGGCCAGGTACGTCTCCTGCATGACCTCGGCGACGACGTGCTCGTCGGCGCACCGGCGGCGCAGGCGCACGAGGAGCCAGGGCGACGTGCGGCGGTAGAGCTCCTCGAACGCCGCGCGGTCGCCCTTGGCCGTGCGCCGGACGAGGTGCTCCTCGTCGGCGTCCTCCAGTGGCAGTTTCCTCACACCAGGCAAGACGCCGGATCGGCCCCGGCGGTTCTCACACGATTGTGTGCTGCGTCACACTGGACGTGGCGGCCAGAACTTCCGCCAGCCGTCGGCTTCCAGGGTCGTCGGCTCCAGGCCCACGTCGCGCGCGGCCTGTTCGGCGGCCCGGACGTCGTTCGCGAACTGCTTCGCCAGCGCCCGCAGCTCGCCCTCGGGGTCGACGCCCGCGCGCCGCGCCGTCGCCGCAATGCGGAACAGCTGGGCGGCGGCCGCGGTGCCGGTCGGGAAGAGGTCGAGCGGGATGCCCGCGCGCCCGGAGCGCTGCCCGAGCTTGCCGGCCAGCGCCACCGCCGGCTGGCCGAGCGCCACACCGTCCACAATGGACTTGCGTTGCTTCTCCTGCTGCTTCAGCTCTTCCCACTTGACGTTCTGGTGCTCGACGGTGTGCACCGAATCGGCACCGGCGAAAACGTGCGGGTGCCGGCCGACCAGCTTCGCGACCAGGTCGGCGGCGACCTCGTCGATGCCGAACGGGTCGGCGGCGTCCTCGGCCGCGACCCGCGCGTGGAAGAGCACCTGGAGCAGGACGTCGCCGAGCTCCTCGCGGAGCGCCTCGCGGTCACCCGACTCGATGGCGTCGAGAAGCTCGTAGGTCTCCTCGACCAGGTACTGCCGGAGCGAATCGTGGGTCTGCGCCGCGTCCCACGGGCAGCCGCCCGGCGAGCGGAGCCGGTCCATCACCTCGGCGGCCTCGACCAACGGCGGCGCCGGCGTCTCGATGACCTCCGCGCCGGTCGCGATGAGCAGCGACGCCGCGGGCTCGTCCCGGGACCCGGCGAGCAGCACGACGTCCTTCAGCGAAGGTGCCTCAGTGACGGCCGGGACCCCGAACACGCTCGCGTCGAGGTCCGTGGCCGCGTAGACCGCGGTGGCGTCACGAAGAATCTTCAGCGCCGCGGCGGGCAGCGTCGCCCCGCGGACGACTACGACGACGCCCGTGCTCACTGCTGCGTACGGCCGGGACCCGCGACGGGCACGATGAGGGCCGGGACGGCGTCCAGGTTCGGCACGACGCCCATGGTCGCGACATCCCACACGCCGTAGCGCGGGTTGATGCGCAGGCCGCTCTCCCCGACATAGGGCTGGAGCAGGCGGGTGCCGATGGCGGTCAGCTGGTCGTCGGTGGGCTTCTGCGGCTCCCCGTCGGCGGGCACCGGCTGGTCGGTGCCGCGGGTCCGGAGGACGAAGACGTACCAGTCGGGCTTGGCCGGCATCCGCGGCTGGAACGCGACGACGCTGTTCGCCGGGGAGCCGAACAGCACGGTCTCGGCGAGGGCGGGGTACTGGGCGGCGCCGAAGACCGAGGTGAGTCCGGCGTCGGAGAACCCGTTGGGGCCGGGCTGGCCGGTCTGCTGGGACTGCTGAAGCTCCTGGCCCGCCGCCTGCACGGCCGCCTGGACCTTCGACGGGTCGGCGGCGAACTGCTTCGCGACGTCGAACGCCCGCGCCCGGGCCTCGGGGTCGTTCGCGGCGGTGGCGCTGAAGCCGACGTAGTCCGCGCTGACCGCGAGCTTCGGCAGGAACTTGGCGGCGAGCTGGCGCTCCAGGTAGGTGTCCGAGGCGCGCTCGCCGCGATCGCGCACGTTCGCGGCGATCTGCGCGACGGCGAGCGAGTCGCCCTGCCCGGTGTCGGTGACGGGCGCGCCCGGCAGCGTCACGGCGATCTGCGCGATCTTCGCCTGGTCCGCGACGAGGTTTTCCTTCTTCGCGGCGTAGGTGATGAGCTGGTGGAGCGCCCCTTGCCGGACGATCTCCCGGCCCAGCAGGACGACCTTGTTCTCACGGGCGAGCTTCTGCGCGTACGGCTGGTCGCGGACGGCCTGGTCGATCATCGACTGCACCCGGTCGAGGCCGAACGACTGGTCACCGAGGATCGAGGCCGCGCCGACCTGGCTGGGGCCCGAGCCGCACCCGGCGAGCAGAAGAGCAGAGGCAACAACCGCGACCAGCGCGCGAGGGCGCCCCATGATCCGCATCACAGGCCATACCCTCTCACACCATCGCACCCGAAACGCAACACCCGTGCGGTGTCGCCGGGCGTAACCTCGACGACATGGACCACTGGCTGACCATCGAGGTCTTCGATGGCGAGTCCACGGCTTCCTTGTGGCGGCTCGCCCGCGGTGACGCTCTCACCGAAGCAGCTTTGACGAACGGCGCGGAACAGTGGGTGTGGCACGAACACCGCTGGGGCGTGGTGCTGGAGATCGAGTTCAAGTCGGAGGAAAGCCGCGACGCGTTCCGCGCGCTGCCGGTCGTGACGGCGGCGCTGGACGCCGTACCGGATCCGACCCGGGGGTTGCTGGTCTATCCCGGGCGCGGTGGGGGTGCGGGGTCTCGGAAGCCGCGGAAGCCCCGGCCGTTGCCGATGACCGGGGCCGGGGCGGTTCCGGTGCCCGTGGAGTCGGTGAAGATGGGGTTGGCGGAGGCTTTGCCGCCGATGTTCAGCGAAGTCGGCTGAGCAGCTCGCGCCAGCTCGGGGCGGACGCGGTGAGGGTGCCGCCTTCGCGGTCTTTCGTGTCCCGCACCAGGACTTCGGAGCCGGGGAGCACCTCGACACAATCGCCTTGGCTGCTGTGGGTGCTCTTACGCCATGCTTCCGGCATCTGCTTCTCCGATGAGGTCGGCGATCAACTCCTCTGAGTTTGCCTCATCCAGGGCACGGCTTTCCAGCCCGCGCAGCACTCCCAAGTAGGCCTCGATTTCTCGCGATTCTTCCAGGTACAGCGAGGTCGACTCGCTTTCGATGCAGACAACCGGCTGGTAGGTGTCCGATTCCATCAGCTGGAAGTGCCCGGCCGAGGCGGGATGGCCACCCAAGCTCGCCGGGACGATCCGGATGGTCACGTTCTGCTGGGCCGACAGACGAACCAGCTGCCGGAGCTGGCCACCCATCACGCGCGGGCCACCGACCGGGAGGCGGAGTACGAATTCGTGCAGGAAGAACCGGAATCGCACGCTTGGCCTCGTCAAGATGGCCTGGCGTGACAGCCGGGCGAAAACCTGCTCATCCAGCTTGTCCGGCTCGGGCTGGTTGCCGATTTCGATCGCCAGGTTGCGGGCGTAGTCACCGGTTTGCAGCAGCCCCGGCACCACGTTCGCCTGGAAGGCCGAGATGGCGGTGGCGTGTTCTTCGTGGCTGACCAGCGTGCGAATGTCTTCGGAGCGTTCAAGTAAGCCGGGCTTGCGCATTTCGTCGGCCATGGCCATCAGTTCGCGGTATTCCGCTCCCCTGATCTCCAGCGTCGTCAGGAACCGCGCCAGGCGGGCCGGGTCGGGCCTTGTCAGCCCTCGCGTCACCGACGAGACCCACTGCGCACTCATCTCCAGCTTCCGGGACATCTCGCGGACACCCCAGTGCTTCTCCGCCATGCGCTGGAGCAGCCGTTCGCCGAGCTGTCTGCTACGGATGTTCATGCGGCGAACCTAGAAGCACCGGCCGCGAAAACCCTGACGCCACAACGAGAGTTCCCCCGAAGTGGCGTCAGGTGTCCGCAGCGCGTTACACGGCAGCCGGCTTCTTCGTCAGCTGCGTCAGGAGCTTCGTGCACCAGTCCAGCAGCTCTTCGTCCCGCAGCGTCGGCGCGCCGATCCGGCCGCCGGCCGGGCCCTCCGTGGGCTTCGGGACCGAGACCGTGTTCGTCACGGCCTTGAACGTCGCCTTCGGGTACAGCCTCTTCAACCGGACCATCTGCGAGTCCTGCAACGGCAGTGGCGCGAACCGGATCGTGTTGCCCTGGACCGCCACCTCCGTCACGCCCGCCTCGCGGCACGTGTGCCGGAACCGCGCCACCGACAGCAGCCGGTTCACCGGCGCCGGCGGCTGGCCGTAGCGGTCGATCAGCTCTTCGCGGACCGCGTCCAGCCCCTCGGTGTCCGGCGCCGCCGCGATCTTGCGGTACGCCTCCAGCCGCAACCGCTCACCCGGGACGTAGTCGTGGGGGATGTGAGCGTCGATCGGGAGGTCGACGCGGACGTCGGCCATCTCCTCGTCCTCCGCCGGCTCGGCGCCCGCGTGCCGCCGGAACGCGTCGACCGCTTCGCCGACCAACCGCACGTAGAGGTCGAACCCGACACCCGCGATGTGCCCGGACTGCTCCGCGCCCAGGATGTTGCCCGCGCCGCGGATCTCCAGGTCCTTCATCGCGACCGCCATGCCCGCGCCCAGCTCGGTGTTCTGGGCGATCGTCGCGAGCCGGTCGTGGGCCGTCTCGGTCAGCGGCGCCTCCGGCGGGTACAGGAAGTACGCGTACCCGCGCTCGCGCCCGCGCCCGACGCGGCCGCGCAGCTGGTGCAGCTGGGCCAGCCCGAGCAGGTCACCGCGCTCGACGAGCAGCGTGTTCGCGTTCGAGATGTCGAGCCCGGTCTCGACGATCGTGGTGCACACCAGGACGTCGTACTCGTTTTCCCAGAAGCCCTGGATGATCTTTTCGAGCTTGTCCTCGTTCATCTGCCCGTGCGCGGTGACGACACGCGCCTCCGGCACCAGCTCCCGGATGTGCCGCGCGGCCTTCTCGATCGAGGAGACGCGGTTGTGGACGTAGAACACCTGGCCGTCGCGCAGCAGCTCACGGCGGATCGCCGCGCCGACCTGCTTGTCGTCGTACGAACCGACGTACGTCAGGATCGGGTGCCGGTCCTCGGGCGGGGTGAGGATCGTCGACATCTCGCGGATGCCGGCCAGCGACATCTCCAGCGTCCGCGGGATCGGGGTCGCGGACATCGTCAGCACGTCGACGTGCGTGCGCAGCGCCTTGATGTGTTCCTTGTGCTCGACACCGAAGCGCTGCTCCTCGTCGACGATCACGAGGCCGAGGTCCTTGTAGCGGATGCCCGTCTGCAGCAGGCGGTGCGTGCCGATCACGATGTCGACCTCGCCGGCGGCGAGCTGCTCCAGAATGAGGTCCGACTCGGTCTTGTTCGTGAACCGGGACAGGCCCTTGATCGTCACCGGGAACGAGCGCATGCGCTCCTGGAACGTGTTCAGGTGCTGCTGCGCGAGCAGGGTCGTCGGGACGAGCACGGCGACCTGCTTGCCGTCCTGCACCGCCTTGAACGCCGCGCGCACGGCGATCTCCGTCTTGCCGTAGCCGACGTCGCCGCAGATGACGCGGTCCATCGGGACGCCGCGTTCCATGTCGGCCTTGACCTCGTCGATCGCGGCGAGCTGGTCGTTGGTTTCGGTGAACGGGAAGGCGTCCTCCAGCTCGCCCTGCCACGGCGTGTCCGGGCCGAACGCGTGCCCGGGCGCGGCCTGGCGCGCGGCGTAGAGCTGGACCAGCTCGGCGGCGATCTCCTTGACCGCCTTCTTGGCCCGGGCCTTGGTGTTCTTCCAGTCGGAGCCGCCGAGCTTGTTCAGCGTGGGCAGCTCGCCGCCGACGTACTTGGACACCTCGTCGAGCTGGTCGGTCGGCACGAACAGCCGGTCGCCCGGGTGCCCGCGCTTGGACGACCCGTACTCCAGCAGCAGGTACTCGCGGGTCGCGCCGGCGACCGTGCGCTGCACCATCTCGACGAACCGGCCGATGCCGTGCTGCTCGTGCACGACGTAGTCGCCGTTCTTGAGCGCCAGCGGGTCCACCGCGTTGCGCCGCCGGGACGGCATCTTGGTGGTGAGGTCCTTTGTGGACGTTCCGGCGCCGGACCCGCGGCCGGTCAGGTCCGCCTCGGTGAGCACGACCAGGGCGCGCTCCGGCGAGACGAAGCCGTCCGTCAGGCCGCCGCAGGTGACCGTGACCAGGCCCGCCGCGGGCACCCCGGTGAGACCGTCGCCGGCCTGCGTCGCCGGGACGTCCGCGCCCGAGAGCTGCTCGACCGCGCGCGCCGCGGTGCCCTGGCCGGCGACGACGAGCACCGCCGTGCCGCCCGCCGCCGTGTGGGCGCGCAGGTCCGTCATCGCGCGCTCGAGCTCGCCGCGGTACGCCGGCGCGGCTTCGACCGAGACGCGGTAGACGTCCGGGTCTTCGCTGGTCAGCTGGGTGAGCGTCCACCACGAGCGCTTGGTGTCCTGCGCGTGGGACGCGATCTCGTCGAGCCCGCGGTAGGCGGACGCGCCGAGGTCGATCGGGGCCTGGCCACCCGCCGCGGCCGTCGTCCAGGACGCTTCGAGGAACTCCTGGCCGGTGCGGACGAGGTCGGCGGCCCGGGCGCGGATCTTCTCCGGGTCGGTCACCAGGACGTGGGTGCCGATCGGCATCGCGTCGGTGAGCAGCTCCAGCTCGCCTTCGCAGAGCACCGGGATGAGGGCCTCCATGCCCTCGACCGGGATGCCGTCGGCGAGCTTGGTGAGCATCTCGGCCAGGTGCGCGTCGGCCTCGTACGTCTTCGCCAGCTCCGCGGCCTTCTCCTTGACCGGCGGCGTGAGCAGCAGCTCCCGGCACGGCGGCGCGGTGACGCGCGCGATCTCGCCGGGCAGCGACCGCTGGTCGGAGACGGCGAACGCGCGGATCTCGCTGACCTCGTCGCCCCAGAACTCGACGCGGACGGGGTGCTGCGCGGTCGGCCCGAACAGGTCGAGGATGCCGCCGCGGACGGCGAACTCGCCGCGCTTCTCGACCATGTCGACGCGGACGTACGCCAGCTCGACGAGCCGTTCGAGGAGACCCTCGAAGCTCTGCTCCTCGCCGACGACGAGGTCGACCGGCTCGAGCGAGCCGAGGCCGGGGGCCATGGGCTGGATGAGGCTGCGGACGGTCGCGACGACGACGCGCAGGGTGTCGTCCTCGGTCTTCAGCCGGTGCAGCACCTCCAGCCGGCGGCCGACGGTGTCGGCGCGCGGGGAGAGCCGCTCGTGCGGGAGGGTCTCCCAGGAGGGGAAATCGACCACCCGGTCCTGGCCGACGAGCGCGCCGAGCGCGGCGGTCAGCTCGTCGGCCTCGCGGCCGGTGGCGGTGACGGCGAGGACGGGCTTGCCCGCGCCCTCGTCGGCGGCGAGGGCGGCGGCGACGAGCTGCCGGGCGGCGATCGGGCCTTGCAGCTCGAGCAGCGGCGCACCGGCGCGCTCGACCACGCCGCGCAACGCCGGGTCGGGCAGGATGGCGGTGAGGAGTCCGGACAATGGAGCGTTTGTCACGGTCCCAGCCTACGTGCCACCCCCGACAGGTTTCCGATCACGGCTGGTCGCGCAGCAGTTCCGCCACCTCCGCGAGCCGCGGCAACTGCTCGTCGAACACCTTCGGGTCGGTGCTCGCGATCCGCAGCAGGACGTGCTCCGCTCCTTCGTACTCACGCAGCCGCGAAGCCACCTCCGCGACGCTTCCCGTCACCTGCATCTGGATGCCCTGGACGTACTCCGCCGGCGCGCCGTAGTTGGTCAGGCAGTACTCCTCCAGCAGCGCGCGCCCGCGGTCCACGTCGTCCTCCACCAGGACCGTCGCGAACAACGCCGGCGTCACCGGGCGCGACGCCCGTTCGCGGATCCGGGCCAGGCCGGACCCGTAGTCCGCCGGGTCGGGCGGGTAGGGCAGCCAGCCGTCGTACAGCCGGCCGACGCGCTCCAGCGCCCCCGGCGTGTACGCCGCCAGCCACACCGGCGGGCCGCCCGGCCGCGCGGGCGCGGGATAGGAAGGCAGCGAGTCGTAGTGGAGCACCTCGCCGTGGAACGACGACTCGCCGCTCCACGCCGCCCGCCACAGGCCCACGATGTCGTCGAGGCGCGCTCGCCGGCGCGCCCAAGGCACCCCCACGAACGCGAACTCCGGCTCGCTGCGGCCGGCGAACCCCGCGCCGACGGCCACCGTGAGGCGGCCGCCGCTGAGCAGATCGAGCGAAAGCAGCTGGTTCGCCGAAAGAACCGGGTCCCGCAACGCCGGGAGCAGCGCGGACGTCCCCAGGGTCACCCGGGAAGTCCGGGCGGCGAACGCGCCCAGCACGGTGAAAGCGTCCAGCGGAGCCCGCGCGAGGGTGTCGCCCACCCAGACCGAGTCGAGGCCGAGCGCTTCCGCGGAGACGGCGACGTCGACCAGCTCGGGCGCGGTCCGCCCGGCGTCGAGGATGGGCTGGTAGGTCGGCACGACCAGGCCGTAGTTCGTCATGCCGGAAGCCTCGCCGAAGCGGGGAATGCCCTCAATTCCCCGCGGGGAATGGCGCGCCCGAGCAGGATGGGACCGTGGACTTCGGAACGGCGCTCAAGGACTGGCGCACCCGGCGGCGGCTCAGCCAGCTCGACCTGGCCCTACGCGCGGGCACGACGCAGCGGCACGTGAGCTTCATGGAAAGCGGCCGCTCGGTGCCCGGCCGCGGGATGGTGCTGCGCGTCGCGGAGTCCCTCGAACTGCCGCTGCGCGAGCGCAACGGCCTGCTCCACGCGGCCGGCTACGCGCCGACGTACCCCGAAACCCAGCTCGGCGACCCGGCGATCCGGCCGGTGCTCGACGGGCTGCGGCGGCTGCTCGACGGCCACCGTCCCTACCCGGCGATCGTCGTCGACCGCTACGGCCTGCTCGTCGCGAAGAACGACGCGTTCTCCCTGCTCATCGAGGGTGTCGCGCCGGAGCTGCTCGAAGAACCGGTCGACACGCTGCGGCTCGCGCTGCACCCGCGCGGAATGGCGCCGCGCGTGCTGAATCTCGACGACTGGGCCCGGCACATCCTCGAGCGTCTCCGCAACGACCTCGCGCGCACCCCGGACGACCGGCTCGCCGCGCAGCTCGCCGAGCTGACGGGGTACCTGCCGCCGGAACGGCCGCCGAGCGCGGACCACCTCGGGTTCGCCGTCCCCGTGCGACTGTCCACTTCGGCCGGTGAACTGCGACTGATCACGGCGATCACGACGTTCGCGACCGCCGCCGACGTCACGGTGTCGGAGCTGAAGCTGGAGACGTTCCTGCCCGCGGACGCGGAAACCGCGGAACGCCTTCAGAGCACCAGCGCCGTCAGGTGACCCACCAGCAGTTCCGTGCTCGCCCACAGCACGGCCGCGCACACGCTGACCACGGCGAACCGGCGGTACGGCATCGCCGCCGACCCCGCGACGCGCGGCACCAACGTCCGGACGCCGGCCAGGCAGCGGCCCGCGATCACCGCCGGGACGCCGTAGCGCGCGACCGCCGCTTCGGCGCGGTCCCAGCGGTCCTGGCCGATGCGGCGGACCAGCCGGGACCGGCGGAGCCGCCGTCCTTCGAAGTAGGCCAGCTGGTCGCCCACGACCGCCGCGACCACGGCCACCGGCAAAGCGATTCCGAGGTGGAGCGTGCCCCGCTCGGCGAGGAACCCCATCAGCAGCAGCGCCGACAGCGTCGGCAGCACGATTCCGGGCAGCAGCGCGGTTTCCGCCGTGATCAGCAGCGCGCAGACGAGGTAGACGACCAGCGGGGGCGCGTCAAGCAGTGGCCGCAGCAGGCTGTCCATGGCTCGTCCTCCCCACCGCCACCGGCAGCGCCGCGCGGTAGACGAACGCGGGCGGCAGGTTCCCCCAGACGACAGAAGTGCGCTCCACGACGGCGAAACGGCTTCGCAGCGAAGCGGCGAAGCGCCGCGCGGGTGGCGTCCAAGCCGTGTGCGCGTACGCGAACGTCGTGAACCGGCCGTTCGGGGCGAGCGCCGCCGTGACCGCGTCCAGGATGCGGTGCCGGCGGTCCGCCGTCATGGCCGTCCACGGCAGTCCGGAGACGACGACGTCGAGGTCGCCGGCGTCGAGGTGCTCCGCCGAAGCGGTGACGACGTCGGCCTGGGGAAAGCGCTTGCGCAGCGAGGCGGCGAAACGCGGGTTGATCTCGTAAGCGGTCAGACGTGCTTCGGGACGAAGCAGCGCGAGGACCGCTTCGGTGAACACGCCGGTGCCCGGGCCGAGTTCGACGACGCGGGCCGCGCGTTCCAGGCCGAGGCCCGCCGTCATCGTTTCGGCCAGCCTCGGCGAGCTGGGCGCGATGGCGCCCGTCAGCATCGGGTGGCGGAGGAATTCCCTGGTGATCGACATGATCCCGACGCTAGGAACGGCGGCGGTGGCCGCGAATCCGCCGGATCGCCCGGTCCGGTCCTCCCCGGGGAGGACACGGTCTGGCCGGAGGGATGACGACCCGGGCCGGGTCACGGCATTACGTTCGGTGGCGTGGAACGACTCGTGAGGTGGGTGCGCGGGCACCGGTGGACGGTGGACCTGCCGCTGTACGCCGTGTTCGTCTTCCTCGGGCCCAACTGGAACGGGGAGCCGGCGTGGGGTGTCCGCGCGCTTTCGATGCTCTTCCTGCTCCCGATCCTGGTGCGCCGCCGGTACCCGCGCACGGCCGCGGTGCTGATCATCGCCGGGGCGGCGGTGGTGTACCTCGACGAGATCTGGGCCTACGACCGCGGCCGGACCGAGCTGGCCATGACGGTCGTGCTGTTCAACCTCGTGAAGCTGGGTGACCGGCGCTTCGCCGCGCTCATCGCGGCCGCCATCGTCGTGCTCGACTTCCAGTGGGGCGTCCTGTGGGGCCCGGGCACCCAGAACCCCACGTTGACGATCATCGGCATCCTGCCGCTGCACTTCGCCGCGTGGGCGCTCGGGGAGTTCTTCCGCAAGCAGGAGCAGCTCACCGCGGAGGAGGAGAAACGCGCCGAAGCCCAGTCACGCGCGGCCGTCGCGGAAGAGCGCGCCCGGATCGCGCGCGAGCTCCACGACGTCCTCGCGCACAGCATGAGCGTCATCGTGCTGAACGCCGAAGGCGCGAAGCTCGCCCGGCACCGCGACCCCGAAGCCGTCGACCGCACGCTCGACACGATCGGCCGCACGGGCCGGGACGCGCTGGCCGAGCTGCGGCGGCTCCTCGAAGTCATGCACGCCGGCCAGGCCGCGCGCAGTCCCCAGCCGACCGTCGACGAGCTGCGCGCCCTCGTCGAGCAGTGCGGGCGCGCCGTCGCGCTCGAGGTCACCGGCGACCCCGGTGGCCTGCCCGCGAGCGCCGCGCTGCAGGCGTACCGGATCGTCCAGGAGGCACTGACCAACATGATCAAGCACGCCCCGGCCGACGCGACCGGCCGCGTCGAAGTCGCCTTCGGGCCGGCGGAGATCCGGATCGAGGTGACGAACACCGGCGGGAAGGCCGCGCCGGTGCCCGCGTTGCCCTCGTCCGGGCGCGGGCTCACCGGGATGCGCCAGCGCGTCGAGATGTACCACGGCGAACTGGCAGCCGGGCCTTCGCCGGAGGGCGGATACCGGGTGTGCGCGAGCCTGGTGGTGGCGTCGTGACGACGCGGGTGCTGCTCTGCGACGACCAGGAGCTGGTGCGCGTCGGGCTGCGGATGATCGTCGAAAGCCAGGACGACCTCGTCGTCGCGGCCGAGGCGGCGAACGGCGAGGAAGCCGTCGCGAAGGCCCGGGAGCTGCGGCCGGACCTGGTGCTGATGGACGTCCGGATGCCGGTGCTCGACGGCGTCACCGCCACCGGGCGGATCTGCGCCGAGCTGCCGGACGTGCGCGTCCTGATCATCACGACGTTCGACCTCGACGAGTACGCGTACGCCGCCCTGCGCGCGGGTGCCAGCGGGTTCCTGGTGAAGGACGCGCCGTCGGAAGAGATGCTCGTCGCGATCCGCGGTGTGCTGCGCGGCGACTCGATGGTCTCGCCGTCGGTCACGCGGCGGCTGCTCGACCGCTACCTCGACGACGACCGCGATCCGGTGGACATCGCGAAGCTCGGCGTGCTGACCGAGCGCGAGAAGGACGTGCTGGGGCTGATCGCGCGCGGGCACTCCAACGGCGAGATCGCGGCGAAGCTGTACATCGGCGAGACGACGGTGAAGACGCACGTCGGGCGGATCCTCGGCAAGCTCCGGCTGCGCGACCGGGTGCACGCGGTGGTCTTCGCCTACGAATCCGGGTTGGTGCGTCCAGGGGCGTGATCACTCCCTATTTATCCCCTTGATAGGGACGTATAGAGTACTTTGCATGACGATATACAAGTCCAACGCGGGCGCGCGCCTTCTGCGTGAGCGCTACCTCGAGGCACTGACGAGCTGGCCGGTCCCGCGCGACGAAGTGCGCGTGCCAACCCCCGAAGGCGAGACGTTCGTCCTGGTCTCCGGCCCCGAGAGCGTGCCCCCGCTGGTGCTGCTGCACGGCTCCGGCAGCAACTCGGCGGAGTGGGCGCACCGGATCCCGGCGCTGGTGGAGCGGTTCCGGGTGTACGCCGTCGACATCATCGGCGAACCCGGGATGAGCGCCGAGACGCGGCCGCCGCTCGACAGCGACCGGTACGCGCAGTGGCTGGACGCGGTGCTGGACCACTTCGGTGTCTCGCGGGCGGCCTTCCTGACGTCGTCGTTCGGCGGCTGGCTGGCGCTCGACTACGCGACCCGGCGGCCCGAGCGCGTCGCGGCGCTCGCGCTGCGGTGCCCGATCGGTCTCGGCCCGATGAAGAAGGGGTTCGTCGTCAAGGCGGTGCTCCTGTCACTGCTCGGGGAGAAGGGACGGCGGAAGTCGGTGGCCGGCGTCGTGGGCGAGCCGGAGTCGTCGCCGATCGTCGAGCAGCAACTGCTCGTGTCGGCGAACTACCGGTACCGCACCGGCCCGTTCCCGGTCTTCGGCGACGCGGCGCTGGGCCGGCTGACCATGCCGGTGTACGCCGTCGCCGGGGCGGAGGACGCCATGGTCGACTCCCGGACGACCCAGCGGCGGCTCGAGGCGGCCGGCGCGGTCGTGGACCTGGTGCCCGGCACCGGGCACTACATCCCGGGCTCGGCCGACCTGGAGTTCCTGAAGGAGGCCGCGGCGAACGGTGATTTCACCGCTTGATGGCAGGATGGGCCGTATGCGGCGTGTGCTGGGTCTCATCGGTGCGGTGTCCCTGCTGGTCACGGGCTGCTCGGGGGCGTCGAGCGCGCCCGTCCAGAGCGTCCCGCCCGCGGCCACGCCGGCGGCGGCGAGCGGGAAGTTCAAGGTCGAGACCGTGACGGCCGGGCTGCAGCACGGCTGGGACATCGGCTTCCTGCCCGACGGCGGCATCCTCGTGCCGCAGCGGCCCGGCAAGCTCGCGCTGGTCCGCGGCGGGCAGGCGACCGACGTCAAGGCCGACTTCTCCGACGTCCTCGTGCAGGGCGAAGGCGGGCTGCTCGGCATGGCCGTCAGCCCCGACTTCACGACCAGCCGCGAGTTCATCACCTGCCAGGACCACCAGGAGGGCGGCAAGGCCGTCGACATCCGGCTGGTCACGTGGAAGCTGGCCGACGACGGCGCGAGCGCGTCGAAGGTCAAGAACCTGCTGACCGGGCTGCCGGTGAACCCGAGCGGCCGGCACTCCGGCTGCCGTCCGACGTTCGCACCGGACGGCGCGCTGCTGGTCGGCACCGGCGACACGGCGCGCGCGTCGATCGCGCAGGACCGCCACTCCCTGGGCGGCAAGGTGCTGCGGCTGGACGCGAAGACCGGGAACCCGTTGCCGGACAACCCGTTCATCACGTCGTCGGACCCGAAGGAACGGCTGATCTACACCTTCGGCCACCGCAACGTCCAGGGCGTGGCGATCCGGCCGGGCAGCGGGCAGGTGATCACGGCCGAGCACGGGCCGACCTTCGACGACGAGGTCAACCTGCTGAAGCCGGGCGCGAACTACGGCTGGGACCCGTCGAAGGGCGGCACGGACTCGAGTTACGACGAGAGCGTGCCGATGACCGACCTCAAGCGCTTCCCGGACGCGGTGAGTCCACTGTGGACATCCGGCAAGATCACCGAGGCGATCAGCGGCGACGCGTTCCTGACGGGCGCGCAGTGGGGCAAGAACGACGGCGCGCTGGTCGTGGTGGCGTTGAAGGGGCAGAAGCTGCTGCTGTACCACTTGGACGCGGCGGGCAAGGTCCTCGACGTCTCGCTCCCCCCGGAGTTCGACGACAAGTTCGGCCGCCTGCGCGCGGTCCGCAGCGGCCCGGACGGCGCCCTGTACGTGACGACTTCGGACGGAACGGACGACAAGCTGCTGAAGGTCACACCTGCCTGAGCATGAGAAAGCCACGGTCCGCCGGTGCCGTGGACACTTCCGCCGGGGTGGCGGATCGCGGAACATGTTCTGTACCAAGAGTTTTCGCCCGCCCCCGACGAGTGTTGGACGCGGTCCGAAGATAGCGTTCCCGCGGCAGCACCGCGCCGGTCCCCGAGCGCCATCGCCGACCTGGCGATCGGGGACCGGCCTCCACTCCTAAGATCAGGACATGACCGAGATCGACAAGATCGCGTGGATCCACCTGGTGGACGGCCGGATCCTGAGCACGCGTTCCCGCGGCAAGCAGGTCTACTACCTGCCCGGCGGCAAGCGCGAAGCGGGCGAGACGGACGTCGAGACGCTGGTCCGCGAGATCCGCGAAGAGGTCTCGGTGGAGATCGCCGAGCCGACGATCGCGCCCGCGGGCGTGTTCGAAGCCCAGGCCGACGGCAAGGCGGCGGGGATCGTCGTGCGCATGACCTGCTTCACCGCGGACTACACGGGAACGTTGGCGGCGAGCAGCGAGATCGAGGAGATCGCGTGGCTCGGCTACGCGGACCGGGAGCGGGTCTCGCCGGTGGACAAGATCATCTTCGACCACCTGCGCGAAACCGGGCGGCTGAGCTAGCCGAGCCGCAGCTTCGGCTTGTGCTCCAGGTGCGACAGCCCGTTCCACGCCAGATTCACGAGGTGCGCGGCGACCTCGTCCCGCTTCGGCTTCCGCGCGTCCAGCCACCACTGCCCGGTCAGCGCGACCATCCCCACCAAAGCCTGCGCGTACAACGCCGCCAGCTTCTCGTCGTACCCGCGAGCCGCGAACTGCTGGGCCAGGATGTGCTCCACCTGGCTCGCGATGTCGTTCAGCACCGTCGAGAACGTGCCCGTCGAACTCGCCACCGGGGAATCGCGGACCAGGATCCGGAAACCGTCGTGGGAATCCTCGACGTATGACAGCAAAGCCGTCGCCGCCTGTTCGAGCATCACGCGGGGGTGGCCGCCGTGCAGGGTGGACACCATGCGCTCCAGCAGCAGCTGGGTTTCGCGGTCCACCACCACCGCGTAGATGCCCTCTTTGCCGCCGAAGTGTTCGTACACCACGGGTTTCGACACGTTGGCGCGGTGCGCGATCTCCTCGATCGACGTGCCGTCGAAACCCTTTTCGGCGAACAACGCCCGCGCCACGTTCAGCAATTGCTGACGCCGCTCGCTGCCGGTCATCCGGACGCGCGTCACCGGGGCGACCGGACGCGCCCCGGTGACCTGCTCACGTTTGGAACGTCGTCTCCCCGCCATCGGGGCAGCCTAGTTGACTAGCCCTTTTCCGTCGCGATTCGGGCCAAGCGCTGCGGCGTCGGCCAGCGCACGTCGTGCACCCAGCCGAACTTCTCGAAGATCCAGATCAGCCGCGCGGAAATGTCGATCTGGCCGCGCTTCACGCCGTGGCGCGCGGACGTCGGGTCGGCGTGGTGGAGGTTGTGCCACGACTCGCCGAACGAGAAGATCGCCAGCGGCCAGAAGTTCGCCGACTTGTCGCGCGCGGCGAACGGGCGCTCGCCGATCATGTGGCAGATCGAGTTGACCGACCACGTCACGTGGTGCAGCACGCAGATGCGGACCAGCCCGGCCCAGAAGAACGCGGTGACCGCGCCCCACAGCGACCACGAGATCAATCCGCCCAGCAGGGCCGGCAGCGCCAGGCTGACCAGCGACCACAGCCAGAACAGGTCGTCGACCTTCTTGATGGCCGGGTCCTTGACGAGGTCGGGCGCGAAGCGCTCGGCGTTGGTCTGGTCGCGCTCGAACAGCCAGCCCATGTGCGCGTGCCAGAAGCCCTTGGCGATGGCCCACGGCGAGGTGCCGAACGCCCACGGCGAGTGCGGGTCGCCGTCGCGGTCGGAGAACGCGTGGTGACGGCGGTGGTCGGCGACCCAGGTGATGACCGGGCCCTGCAGCGCGATGCTGCCGGCGATGGCCATGACCACGCGCAGCCACGGCTTGGCCTTGAACGAGCCGTGCGTGAAGTAGCGGTGGTAGGACACCGTGATGCCGAGCCCGCTGATCGCGTAGAACACCACGAAGATGCCGACGTCGACCCAGCTCAGTCCCCAGCCCCACGCGAAGGGCACCGCGACCAGCAGTGCCACCAGCGGCGCGATCACGCCGAAGTAGACCGACAGCTGCACGCCGATGCCTCGCGTGCCTTCAGTAACGGGTTTGGGCCCCTTGGGAGCCGAAGGCTCCCCGGCGGGCTGAGAACGGTCGAGCGTGGCCGTCATACGCTTCACTTCTCCCTATGCGGGCAACCCAATGACGTAGGGTGCCCTAACCTACGATGCCGTAAGTTACGGTACAGGAGGTTTCGGCGACTGGGGAGTGCCGGAAGCCTCACACCCGTACTTCGGAACCGGGGTACCCGGCGGACTGGGCGGTAACGCATCCCCCGCGCGGACGACACCCGATCGTCGCTATCCTGACCAGGATCGATCCGCCGTAGTGTAATCGGCAGCACTTCAGATTTTGGTTCTGACAGTTCAGGTTCGAATCCTGGCGGCGGAGCAGCTCGAGGACCCGAACCCACGACACCGGGAGGTTGGCGCTGACCGACGAGGCGACCGACCCGGGTGCGGCCAGGCGTCCCGCCCTGGCCGAAATGTCCGATGCCTGGCTGGTCGGGCGTGCGCGGGAGCTGATCGCCGCGGTCCAGCGGCAGGACTACACCCAGCAGCTCCAGATCGTCGAGCTGATGGACGAGCTCCTCGACGAGACCCAGCGCCGCGGCGAGCCGACGATGATCGCGCAGCTCCTGCGCGCGTCCGCGATCGCCCGGCTGATCACCAAGGGCCTGGCCGCGGAGGCCGAACCGCGGCTCGACGAGATGCTCGCGCACACCCGGCGCCACGGCCTCGCGCTGCTGCGGGCCGACGCGCACGCGCTGCGCGGCCGGCGGCTGGTGATCGCCGCGCAGGAAGACCCCGCGCTCACCGAGATCGCCCGCGCGCTGGCCATCCTCGACGACTCCGCGATCCCGAACCGGCAGGTCGGCATCCGCCAGTGGAACCGGATGCTGTGGTCGGCGCTGAACGACTGCTGGATCGTGCTCAACCAGCTCGGCGTGTACGAAGCCGCCGAAGAGGTCATCGGCCGCGCCGCCTCCGTGATCCGCGAGAGCGCGAGCCCGCACGAGATCACGCTGCAGCTGATGAACCGGGTCAAGATGCTGCTCGGCTGGGGCCTGCGGCTCGAGCGCATCGACGAGTACGACGAAAGCGCCGAGAAGTTCCGCACCGCCGCTTCCATGGCCGTGGCCGCCGAAGGCCCGTTCACCGAGTCGCTGTTCCCGCGGAAGGCGGGCGTCCCGGCCGTCGACCAGGTCGGCGTCCTCGCCTCGGCGCAGGCGCTGCACAGCCCGAGCGCCGACCAGATCGACCGGCTCCGGGCGCTGCACGAAGGCACCGGCTACCCGGGCGAACGCGAGATCGTCGCGATCGCGCTGGCCCGCTGCCTCGACCAGGCCGGCCGCCGCGAAGACGCTCTCGGCGTGCTGCGGCACGCCCGCGAGTCGCTGACCGACGACACCTCGCAGCCGTCGATGCGGCTGAACATCGCCCGTGAGCTGGCCCGGCTGGACACCAGCCCGGACTACGCGTCCGGCGCCAGCCAGTCGCTGATCGACTACGCCACCCGGCTCGAGTCCGAGATGTGGAGCCTGCGCGAGTCGCAGATCGCCACGCTGAACGCGCGTCGCGAGCACGAACGGCTCTCGGCCGAGCACGGCGCGATCACGCAGCAGGCCCTGCAGGACCCGCTCACCGGCCTGCCGAACCGGCGCGCGCTGGACGAGAAGCTGCGCCAGCTCGCGTCGTCGGCCGACGCGCAGCCGCTCGCCGTCGCGCTCGTCGACCTCGACGGCTTCAAGGGCGTCAACGACAAGGCGTCCCACGCCGAAGGCGACAACGTGCTGCGCGTCGTCGCGAGCACGCTGCGTGACGCGCTGCGCGGCGACGACCTCGTGGCGCGCTACGGCGGCGACGAGTTCATCGTCCTGCTCCCGGGCACGCCGGCGTCCGCGGCGAAGATGGCGCTCGGGCGCGCGGTGAAGTCCGTCGCGGGCCTGCCGCACCACCTTTCGCACGGCGTCACGCTGTCCATCGGGCTCGTTTCGCTGCGGCCGCAGGAGCGTGGCGAGCAGGTCCTCGCACGCGCGGACGCGGCCATGTACCAGGCGAAACGCGGTGGCGGCAACCAGGTGGCGTCGGCGAACTCGATGGCCGCCGACCCGGCTGCCGCGTGGGCGGGCGAAGGCATACCCACCGACCCCGCGTGGGACCCCGAAGAGCCCAGTTAGGATCGTGTCCCGACAGAAGCCATTTTTTGGTAACCGTTGGGAGCGCCGTTGACCGGCCCGCTGAGCACGTTGATCCTCGCCGCGGGTGAGGGCACCCGCATGCGATCCGCGACCCCGAAGGTGTTGCACCCGATCGCCGGGCGGCCCCTCGTGGAACACGCCGTCCGGGCCGCGGCCGGCCTGGACCCGGAGCACCTCGTCGTGGTGACCGGCCACGGCCGCGAGGCGGTCGGCGCCCACCTCGCCGACGTCGGCACGGCCCTCGGGCGCGAGGTCGGCACCGCCGTGCAGGCCGAGCAGAAGGGCACCGGGCACGCCGTGGGCTGCGCGCTCGCGACCCTGCCGGCGGACCTCACCGGCACGGTGATCGTCAGCTACGGCGACGTCCCGCTGCTGGACACCGCGACCCTGGGCGCGCTCCTCGACGAGCACACCGAGGCGAAGAACGCCGTCACCGTGCTCACCGCCGTCGTCGCGAACCCGTCCGGGTACGGCCGGATCGTGCGCGACGCGGCCGGCAAGGTCACCGGGATCGTCGAGCACAAGGACGCGACCCCGGAGCAGGCGGAGATCACCGAGATCAACTCGGGCGTCTACGCCTTCGACGCCGCGGTGCTGCGCGACGGCCTCTCCCGCCTCTCGACGGACAACGCGCAGGGCGAGCTCTACCTCACCGACGTCCTGGGCATCGCGAACGGCGACGGGCTGCACGTCGGCGCGCTCGTCGTCGACGACCCGTGGCTGACCGAGGGCGTCAACGACCGCGTCCAGCTGTCGGTGCTCGGCGCCGAGCTCAACCGCCGGATCGTGCAGCGCTGGCAGCGGGAGGGCGTCACGGTCGTCGACCCGGCCACTACCTGGATCGACGCGGGCGTGACGCTGTCGCGGGACGTCGTCATCGAGCCCGGCGTCCAGCTCAAGGGCACGACGTCGGTCGGCGAGGGCACGATCCTCGGGCCGGACAGCACCCTGACGAACATGGTCATCGGCGCCGGCGCCTCCGTCGTGCGCGTGCACGGCTCGGACTCGGAACTGGGCGACGGCGTCAACGTCGGCCCGTTCACCTACCTGCGGCCGGGCACGAAGCTGGGCGAAAAGGGCAAGCTCGGCGCGTTCGTCGAGACGAAGGCGGCCGACATCGGCGCCGGCACGAAGGTGCCGCACCTGACCTACGTCGGCGACGCCACGATCGGCGAGCACAGCAACATCGGCTGCTCGAGCGTGTTCGTGAACTACGACGGCGTGAACAAGCACCGGACCGTTATCGGGTCCTATGTCCGGTTGGGCGCGGACAACACGTTCGTCGCTCCGGTGCAGGTCGGTGACGGCGCTTACAGTGGGGCGGGTGCCGTGATCCGCGAGGACGTCCCCCCGGGCACACTCGCGGTGTCGGCGCCGCCGCAGCGCAACATCGAAGGCTGGGCGATCCGGCGCCGGCCGGGTACGCCCGCGGCGGAGGCGGCCCAGGCCGCCCTCGACGCCGAGTCAGCAGCAGGAACCGACGGGGAGTCGCCAGCATGAGTCCGAAGCAAGGCACGCCGAAGAAGAACCTCATGCTCTTCTCCGGACGCGCACACCGGGAGCTCGCGGAAGAGGTCGCCGAGCACCTCAACGTGACGATCACCCCGCAGACGGCCCACACGTTCGCCAACGGCGAGCTGTTCGTCCGCTTCGAGGAGTCCGTCCGCGGGACCGACGCCTTCGTCATCCAGGCGCACACCACGCCCATCAACGAGTACGTGATGGAGCAGCTGATCATGGTGGACGCGCTCAAGCGGGCGAGCGCGAAGCGGATCACCGTGGTGATGCCGTTCTACCCGTACGCGCGCCAGGACAAGAAGCACAAGGGCCGCGAGCCGATCTCGGCGCGGCTGATCGCGGACCTGTTCAAGACGGCGGGCGCCGACCGGATCATGACGGTCGACCTGCACACCGCGCAGATCCAGGGCTTCTTCGACGGCCCCGTCGACCACCTGATGGCGCAGAGCGTGCTGGCCGACCACATCAAGAAGACCTACGGCGACGCCGACATCACGGTCGTCTCGCCGGACTCGGGCCGCGTGCGGCTGGCCGAGAAGTGGGCGCAGCAGCTGGGTGACCGGCCGATCGCGTTCATCCACAAGACGCGCGACCCGGACAAGCCGAACCAGGCCGTGGCGAACCGCGTGGTCGGCAAGGTCGAGGGCAAGCTCTGCGTCCTGATCGACGACATGATCGACACGGGCGGCACGATCGTGAAGGCCACCGAGGCCCTGATCGACGAGGGCGCGGCGGACGTGGTCATCGCGACGACCCACGGCATCCTGTCCGACCCGGCGACCGAGCGGCTCTCGCAGTGCAAGGCGCGCGAGGTGATCGTGACGAACTCGCTGCCGATCCCGGAGGAGAAGCGCTTCGACGGGCTGACAGTCCTGTCGATCGCCCCGATGCTGGCGGAGGCCATCCAGCAGGTCTTCGAAGACGGCTCGGTCACTTCGCTGTTCGACGGCAACGCCTGACGGTTCTTTCCCGGAAGCCCGCTCTCCCGCGTCGGGAGGGCGGGCTTTCCGCTGCCGTCGTCCGCCGGGCGCGAACTTCGCGCCCGGCGGCGGTTCCCGCCGCTAGCGTCAGCGGCATGGGGAACTTCAAGTTCGGCGTCAGCTTCCGCGAAATCGGCAGCCGGGACGCGTGGATCGCCAAGTGCCGTCGCGCCGAGGAACTCGGCTACGACGTCATCACCGTGCCCGACCACCTCGGCACCGGGCGGTTCGCGCCGTTCCCCGTGCTCGCCATGGCCGCCGCCGTCACCGAACGGCCGCGGCTCGGCACCCTCGTCTCCAACGTGCCCTTCTACAACCTCGCGCTCTTCGCACGCGAAGCCTCCTCGACGGCCGCGCTGCTCGACGGGCGGCTCGACCTCGGCCTCGGTGCCGGGCACATGAAGGCCGAGTTCGACGCCGCCGGCCTCCCCTGGCAGAACGCCGCCAAGCGGATCGCCTACCTCACCGAGAGCCTTTCCTACCTGCGAAAACACTTCGAGGACGAGGGTATCGACCACCCGCGGCTGCTGATCGCGGGCAACAGCGACGGCGTCCTGGAGCTGGCCGCCGAGCACGCGGACGTCGTCGGGTTCGGCGGGCTCCGGCAGCAGCCGGGCAAGCCGCCGGGCACCTTCAAGCTCGACAACGCCGAGGCGATGGACGAGCGCGTCGCGTACTTCCGTTCCCGCACCGGCCGCGACCCCGAATACAACATGCTGGTCCAGCACGTCGAGGTCACCGGCGACCGAGACCGCGCTGCCGCGGCGTGGCACGAGCTGACCGAGCGCGGCGCCGTCGCCCGGGAACTCCTCGACGCGCCCCAGCTCCTGCTGGGCACGGTCGAGGAGATCGCCGGGCAGCTCGAACAGCGGCGCGAACGCTACGGCTTCTCCTACATCACGGTCTTCGAGCCGTTCATCGAAACCTTCGCGCCCGTGCTGAAAGAACTTCAGTAAGCGACGGTGAACCGCGCGCGGCGGTGCTTCGGCTGCTCGATCTCGTCGACGTACGCGGTCGCGAAGTCGTCGCCGCCGATGTGCGACTTGCCGTTCTCGTCGGTCACCAGGACGTCGCCGCCGAGCCGGAACTCACCCTTGCGCTCGCCCGGGGTCCAGGCCCCGAACTCGGCGGCCGGGCTGACGTAGAACCAGTCGAGGTCCTCGGGCTGCTCGCGCAGCAGGCCGAGCACCTCGGCGTGGTTGCCGGCCTCTTCCTTGTACTCGGCCGGGAACTCCGGGGTGTCGAACAGCCGCGGACCGCCTTCGGCGACCAGCAGGCTCGCCGCACCGCCGACGAACGACAGCCGGACGCCGTTCTCCCGCGCGATCCGGGCCAGCGACGGCACCGCGTCGATCAGCTTCCGGCCGTCGATCGCGCGGGCCGGGGTGGCGACCACGATGACGTCCGCGTCCTTGGCGACCCGCGCGACGAACTCCTCGTCGTGCAGGGAGCCCTGGTGCTCGTCGACGCCATCGGGCACCGAGCCGGGGTTGCGCGCGACGCCGACCACCTCGTGCCCGCGCCGCAACGCCTCGGCGCCGATCTTGCCCCCGGCGTACCCCGTCGCTCCGAAAACCACCAGCTTGGCCATGTCATTTCTCCGTTCGTTTCGGCTGTCCGCAGCCGATGCTAGGAACGGAAGTCCACCTACTTCAACGGAAGGAACGCACCCCCGGGTAGGTGTCCAGCTCAGCCGCCCAGGCCCGCGAACTCCGCGGCGACCTTCTGCTTCACCGCGTTGACGTCGAGGGCCGCGCGCACCTCCGCCGTCGCGTTCGGCTTGGACAGCACCTGGTAGCTGGCCGTGCGGTTCGGCAGCTTGAACTTGACCGTGCAGGACATCTTCACCGTCGCGTACGGCTCGGCGTCGGCCGCCGTCGTGCAGGTCTGCGCACCGAGCGAGTCGGCGCTGACCTCGACCGAGAGGTTGATGTGGACGACGCTCTTCCCGCCCGAGGCCGACGAGCCGACCACGCTGGTGGAGACGTCGACGGTCGTCGTGCAGGAGCCGACGAAGTCCTTGCAGTCGAGGGTGTCGTTCGTGACGACGGCGCTGGCCTGCACCAGGCCCTCGAACGGCTGCCCCAGTCCGCCGACGGCGTTGTCGAGATCGGTGTGGAACGTCTTCAGCGCGTCGCCGGCGATCGGGTCGACGCGGAACTCGGCACCGAACTTCGGCCCGGCCTGCGGGTCGAGCAGCGCCGGGGCGAAGCTGACGACCCGGTTCGGCTTGGCCGTGGTGACGCGCAGGACGCTGGGCGCGGCGCCGAGCTGGTAGACCTCGGTGCCGTCCGGCAGCTTCGCCTTGACCGGGTCGCCCAGCCGGTCGAGGCCGGACAGGGCCTTGCGCAGCCCGTCGGCCAGCGCCTGCGGGGCCAACCGGGCCGCGGGGTCGAAGGGCAGCTCGGAGCCGAGCGAGCGCACCCAGCTCGTGCCGAACTGCGTGCCCTCGTCGATGGCGTGCGCCTTCCAGTAGTCGGCGTCGGCCTGCAGGTAGAACTGGCCCGCGGCCGACGTCACCTGGACGACGCGTCCCTCGAGCGGCAGCCCGCCGAACGCGCTGCCGCCGCGGGTGACCCGGAACTGCTGCTCGGCGCCCTTGGTCACCGACTTCAGGGAGAGCGCAGGCGCCTGGCCCAGCGCGGTGAGGGCCGCGTCGACCGCGGCGCGCTGCTCGGCGCGCCGGTCGGCCGTCTGCTGCCCCGCGGCCGAGACCCCGGCGGTGCCGGGGACCGCCACCTGGCAGCCGGCCAGCAGTCCGCCCAGCAGCAGCACCGCCGCCGCCATGGCCCGTCGAGCCCGCATCTTCCGCCCCTTGCTCTGCGCCTGCGTCCGAGCACACCTCGGCCGGTGAAGTCCCGCCACCGGATTTGTGTCGTCACGCACCGGGGTTCAGGAGGGTTCTAGCCTGGCCCGGGCCCCCGCCGCAACCCACCGTGATGAGGTTGGTTTACACTCTTGAGGTTGTCTCGGCGAGGCGGGGCCCTACTCGGGTGCCCGGCGTGATCGACGCGGCGGCTCGAGTAGCCCCGGCTGTCGTGCACGCCTGAAACTCGCCGCCGCAACCGCCTGAACAGAACAACGCAAGCATCCCCGCCGCAGCATGCTGTCTCCCGCACCATGTTCGTGATTTGAAGGAGTGCCACACCGTGTCCGAGGTACGTCTGTCCGTCGAGCCGCGCACCGAGTTCGGCAAGGGCGCCGCGCGTCGCACGCGTCGCGCCGGCAAGATCCCCGCCGTCCTGTACGGCCACGGCTCGGACCCGCGGCACTTCGCGCTGCCGGCCATCGAGTTCGCCCGCGTCGTCCGCGAGAACGGCTCCAACGCCGTCATCACCCTCGCGCTCGAGGGCTCCGACGAGCTCGCGCTGACGAAGACCATCGTCGTGCACCCGCTCAAGAACTACATCGAGCACGTCGACCTGCTGGTCGTGAAGCGCGGCGAGAAGATCGTCGTCGACGTGCCGGTCGTCGTCACGGGCAACCCCGGCCCCGGTGGCCTGGTCAACCAGGACGTCGACACCCTGCAGGTCGAGGTCGAGGCGCTGCACATCCCGGAGCAGTTCGAGGTCTCGATCGAGGGCCTCGAGGTCGGCAGCCAGGTCCTGGCCGGCCAGGTCGAGCTGCCGCAGGGCGCCACCCTGGTCACCGACCCCGAGTCGCTGGTCGTCGCCGTGAACGAGCCGCAGCGTGAAGAGGCCGACGACGACGCCGCCGAAGCGGGCGAAGAGTCGGCCGAAGCCGCCGAATAGCCTCCGCCTTCCTCCCCGCCACCACCCTCAACGGAGGAGCTTCGCTCCGCTGTTACCTTTTTTGCATGACCGAAGACCTGCCCGGGGCCGGCGAGCTGATCCTGCTCGCCGGCCTCGGCAATCCCGGACCCCAGTACGCCGGAAACCGGCACAATGTCGGCTTCATGGTGCTGGACGAGCTCGCCTCCCGGATCGGCGGCAAGTTCAAGACGCACAAGAGCGGCGGCGAGGTGCTCGAAGGCCGGCTGTCCGGCCGCCGGGTCGTGCTGGTGAAGCCGCGCACCTACATGAACCTCTCCGGCGGGCCCGTGGTCGGCGCGGCGCGGTTCTACAAGGTGCCGCCGACCGGCATCGTCGTCGTGCACGACGAGCTGGACGTCGACTTCGGCGCGCTGAAGCTCAAGTTCGGCGGCGGCGACAACGGGCACAACGGACTCCGCTCGATCACGAAGTCGCTCGGCACCCGTGACTACTACCGGGTCCGGTTCGGCATCGGCCGCCCGCCCGGCCGCCAGGACCCGGCGGACTTCGTGCTGAAGGACTTCGGGACGGTCGAGCGCAAGGAGCTCCCGTTCGAGGTGGACCGGTGCGCGGACGCGACCGAAGCCCTGGTCGGAACGGGTCTCGCGGCCGCGCAAAACGCCTTCCATGCAGGCTGACATCGGTGGCAAGGTGAACCCATGACCCCTGACGAAGTCCGGGCGATCGCGTTCGGCAAACCCCGTTTCGGCCGGCGCGGCTACAACGAGGACGAGGTCGACGCCTTCCTCGACCTGATCGCCGATGCGCTCGACGGCCGGAACATCCTGACCGCCGACGACATCCACTACGTCGACTTCACGATCATGCCGGTCGGCATGCGCAGCTACGACCAGGCTCAGGTCGACCTGTTCCTGGACGAGGCGGAGGCGGCGCTCATCGAGCTGCGGAACCCGCGGCCGGCGGTCGAGGAGCGGCGCCCGGAGGGCCCGCGGAAGTGGTTCGGCCGGTCCTGACGAGTGTGAATCCGGCCACACAGCGCTGAGTAGTCCCGGCTCACTCACAGGCGGACGGCGTCCGCCCGTCGGGGTGAGCTTCGAGGTCTGCCCCTTCCGGGGAACCCGTCCGCGGGTTAGGACGGTGTACGGCAGTTCGCACCGCACAACCCCGGAATCGGAGAGTTGCATGTCGTTCACCGCCGAAGACCTCGCCGAGGTCACCTTCGGTAACGCCCCGATCGGCCGCCGTGGCTACGCGAAGCACGAGGTCGACGAGTTCGTCCGG
Organism: Amycolatopsis sp. NPDC005961; assembly: GCF_040629235.1. NCBI lineage: Bacteria > Bacillati > Actinomycetota > Actinomycetes > Pseudonocardiales > Pseudonocardiaceae > Amycolatopsis > Amycolatopsis sp. NPDC005961. The sequence goes on from NZ_JBEXVF010000020.1 coordinate 48,188, forward strand.
CGCGTCGCCAAGACGCTCGCCGAGGAGGACGACCTGACCGCCGCCGAAGTGCACCACGTCATGTTCGCGAAGCCGCTGATCGGCAAGCGCGGCTACGACGAGCGCGAGGTCGACGAGTTCCTCGACTCGGTGGAAGACCAGCTCGCCGCCCGCACCGGCCACGCACCGGGCCTCCCGGGCGCGCGTACCCCATCGGAAGCCACGACCGAACGCGCGGCCCCGCCGACGATCCACGCGGAACGTCTCCAGCAGCGCTGACCTCTCCGGCGGCGGGTCCCCACGGCCCGCCGCCGGAGTGCGTCAGGCGTCGGCGTTCTTCTTGATCTTGTCGGCGAACTGCTGGGCCGTCGCCGCGCGCTTGACCTTGCCCGACGGGGTCTTCGGCAGGCTCCCCGCCGGCAGCACCACCACCGCGTACGGCCGCATGTCGACGGCGTCGCGCACCCGGGCCGAGACCTGCTTCATCAGGTTCTTCTCGGCCTCGGCGTCGCCCGCCAGCTTCGACTCCACGACCACCGCGAACCGCTCGCGGCGGCTGCCCGCGTCCAGCCGCACCGCCACCGCGTTGCCCGCCCGGACGCCCTCGACCGACGTCGCCGCGCGCTCGATGTCCGTCGGGTACAGGTTGCGGCCGCCCATGATGATGACGTCCTTGCGGCGCCCGCAGATGACGATCTGGCCGTCCACCAGGTACCCGAGGTCGCCGGTGTTCAGCCAGCCGTCGGCGTCCTGGGTGTCGAGCGGGCCCTCCATGGTCAGGTAGCCGGGCGTCACGGCCTCGCCGCGCAGCCGGATCTCGCCGACTTCGCGGTCGCCGAGCGACGCACCCGCGTCGTCGACGATCTCGGCTTCCAGCCCGTCCAGCGGACGGCCGAGCAGCGCGAACGACCGGACGCTGTCGGTGCCGCGCCGCGGGTCGCCCTCGGGGACCGGCACCGCGCGGTTGTCCGCCTCCAGCGCGTCGGCCTCGACGACGTCGAGCGTGAGCCCGGTGAACAGCGGGGCGAACGACACGGCGAGCGTCGCCTCGGCCATGCCGTAGGCCGGGAAAACGCATTCCGCAGGCATCTTGAACCGGGCGCCGGCGTCCACAAAGGTCTGGACGGCGGTCTCGTCGATGGGCTCGGCGCCGTTCAGGGCGATCCGCAGCTTCGAGAGGTCATAGGCGTCGTCCTCGTCGACGCGCGCCATCCGGCGCCCGACGATGGCGTACGCGAAGTTCGGCGCCGCCGTCGTCGTGCCGCCGTACTTGGTGATCAGCTCGGGCCAGATCAACGGCCCGGAAAGGAACTCGACGGGCGTGATCTTGACCAGCTCGACGCCGAAGGTCATCGGCACGGTCAGGAAGCCGACCATCCCCATGTCGTGGAACGTCGGCAGCCAGGACACCATCACGTCGGTGTCGAAGTCGAACTCCGCGCGGTCGACCATGGCCTTGACGTTGGAGTAGAGGTTCCCGTAGGTGATCCGCACGGCCTTGGGGTCGGCGGTCGAGCCGCTGGTGAGCTGCAGGAGCGCGGTGTCGCCCTCGTCCGTGGTGACGACGTCGGCGAGCGGCTCGGCTTCGGTCAGCTCGGTGATGAGCCGGTAGCCGATGCCCTTCTCCTCGAGCACCGGCGCGAGCTGGTCGAAGGGCTCGCCCAGCAGCACGAGGTTCGAGCCGATCATCCCGAGCACGCGCACGGTGTCCTCGGCCCATTCGGCGAGGTCGGTGCGCGGGGTGGGCTGGTGCAGCATGGTGACGCTGCCCCCGGCCAGCCAGACGGCCTGCACGGTCGGCGCGATCAGCACCGGCGCGGCGGCCAGCACCCCGACCGCCGTCCCCTGCTCGAACCCACCCGCGACCAGGCCACCGGCGACCCGCCGGGCCTGTTCGTGCACCTCGGCCCAGGTCCGCCGGACCGGCTCCTTCGGCTCTCCGGTGACCATGCCACGCTGCTGACCCCGGCCCGCCGCGGTGGCGACGAGCGTGTCCACGAACCTGCTCATGGCCAGAGATTACTGTCTCGCTGTCAACATCCGCCGATCAAGGCGGAAACAGCTCACTCCAGCAGCTCGGAGGTCTCCAGCCAGCGGCCCTCGACGTCCGCCACCTCGGCCTGGACGCCCTTCAGCTCGGCGTTGAGCGACATCAGCTTCGCCGGGTCCGTCGCCGCCTCCAGCAAGGCCGCGTGGAGCTTCTCCTCCTTCGCGTGCAGCTGGTCCAGCTTGCGCTCCAGGCGCCCCAGATCCTTCTGTGCCGCGCGCAGGTCCGCCGCCGACTTCTTCGCCTCTGCCTTCGCCGCCGTCGGGGCCGCCGCGGCCGCCGGTTCCTTGGCCAGCGCGCGACGGTTCAAGTACTCCTCGATGCCGCCCGGCAGGTGGGTGATGCGGCCGTCGCCGAAGAGGGCGACGATCGTGTCGCAGACGCGTTCCACCAGGTAGCGGTCGTGCGAGACCACGACCATCGTGCCCGGCCAGCCGTCGAGGAGGTCCTCCAGCTGCTGCAGCGTGTCGATGTCCAGGTCGTTCGTCGGCTCGTCGAGGAGCAGGACGTTCGGCTCGGCCATCAGCAGCCGGCACAGCTGCAGCCGGCGCCGCTCGCCGCCCGACAGGTCGCCGACCGGGGTCCACTGGCGCTCCTGCGGGAAGCCGAGCTTCTCGCCCAGCTGCGACGCCGTCATCTCCTGCTTGCCGAACACCACGCTCCCGGCCACCTGCTCGATCGCCTGTAGCACGCGCAGGTCGCCGGGCAGGTCGTCGAGCTCCTGGCGCAGGTGCGCGAGCGCGACCGTCTTGCCCTCGATCCGGCGTCCGGTCGAGCCTTCGACGTCGCCGCCCAGCAGCTTCAGCAGGGATGTCTTGCCGGAGCCGTTGACCCCGACCAGGCCGATCCGGTCGCCCGGCCCGACCCGCCAGGTGACGTGGTCGAGCAGCGTCCGGTCGCCGACCGTGTACGTCGTGTCTTCCAGCTCCAGCACGGTCTTGCCCAAGCGCCGCTTCGCGAACGCCATCAGCTCGACGGAGTCGCGCGGCGGCGGCACGTCCGCGATCAGCGCCTCGGCCGCGTCGATGCGGTAGCGCGGCTTCGACGAGCGCGCCTGCGGGCCGCGGCGCAGCCACGCCAGCTCCTTGCGCGCCAGGTTCTGCCGCTTCTCCTCGGCCGTCGCGGCCAGCCGCGCCCGCTCGGCGCGCGCGAAGATCCAGTCGGCGTAACCACCTTCGTACTGCTCGACGCGGCCGTTCGCGACCTCCCACGTCAGGCTCGCGACGGTGTCGAGGAACCACCGGTCGTGGGTGACGACCACGACCGCGATCCGCCGGTTCAGCAGGTGGTCGGCGAGCCACTGGACACCTTCGACGTCCAGGTGGTTGGTCGGCTCGTCGAGCACGACGAGGTCGAGCTCGCCGGTCAGCGCGGCGGCCAGGGAGACCCGGCGCCGCTCGCCGCCGGAGAGGTTCGCGGTCGGCGTGTCCAGCCCGATCGCGGTGATGCCCAGGCCGTCCACAATGGACCGGACGCGCGCGTCGGCCGCCCATTCGTGCTCGGCGCCGTAGCGTTCGAGCACGACCTCGCCGACGCTGCTGCCGTCCGGCAGCTCGGTCCGCTGGGTGACCACGGCCATCCGCAGGCCGCCGACGTGGCTCACCCGCCCGGAATCCGGCGCGGCGAGTCCGGAAAGGACTTCCAGGAGGGTGGTCTTGCCGCCGCCGTTGAGACCGACGACACCGATGCGCTGCCCGGCCGCGACGCCCAGTGAGACGCCGTCCAGCAGTGGCTTCACCCCGTAGGACTTGCTCACCGCTTCCAGGTTGACCAGGTTGGCCATCCGCTCAGCCGTTCCTTTCCGAGAAGTATGAATCCACAGTGGACGATCAGGCGTGCACGCGCGGCGGCGCCGGGCGTGGGGCGTCGTCCCCGCCGACCACGCGGGCGCCGGGCACCGGGCCGTGCGCCACCCGGACCGTGCGGCACACCCCCGCGCCCGACAGCTCCGCGGCGACCTCCACCGCCGACCGCGCGTCCTCGCAGAGGAACGCGCACGTCGGGCCGGATCCGGAGACCGTGCCGGCGAGCGCGCCCGCGTTGACGCCCGCCCGCAGCGTCCGGCGCAGTTCGGGCCGCAGCGAAACCGCTGCCGCCTGGAGGTCGTTGCCCAGCAGCAGCGCCAGCTGCCGCGGGTCGCCCGAGGCCAGTGCTTCGACGACCGGGGTGTGCGAGCCGATCCGCGGCGGGTTGCCCGCCGCGCGCAGGCGGTCCAGCTCCTTGAACACCTTCGGCGTCGACAGGCCTTCGGAGTCGAAGGCCAGCACCCAGTGGAACGTGTGCCGCGACAGCACCGGGACGAGCTGCTCGCCCCGGCCGGTGCCCAGCGCCGTGCCGCCGTAGAGGGCGAACGGGACGTCGCTGCCCAGGCCGGCGGCGATCTCGGCCAGCTCGTCGCGCGTGACGTCGAGGTTCCAGAGGCTCGACAGCCCGACCAGGGTCGCCGCGGCGTCGGCGCTGCCGCCCGCCATGCCGCCCGCGACCGGGATGCCCTTGCGCAGCACCACCCGGACGTTCGGCTCTTCGGTGCGGCCGACGTGCGCGGAAAGCGCTTCGACCGCGCGCCAGGCCAGGTTGGTGCCGTCGGTGGGCACCGAGCCTTCGCCCTCGCCGTAGATCTCCAGCCCCGGCTCGTCGGTGACCGCGACGGTCACTTCGTCGGTCAACGACAGAGCCTGGAACACGGTCACCAGCTCGTGGTAACCGTCTTCGCGCAGGTCGTCGACCGCCAGGTGCAGGTTGACCTTGGCCGGGACCCGGACGGTGACTGGGGGCGGAACTACAGCGAGCACCCGACCAGCCTACGTGGCCACGGAAACGCCCCGATGCGACGTGCGCATCGGGGCGTCTTCGGCGTCCAAGGTCAGGCTGCAGCAACACCCTGGGGGCCACGCGCCGTGTGCGTCACGTGGCCGCCGCGCTCGGCGACCCACGCCAGCGCCGCGTCGGCCCGCTCGCCGCGGACGCCGAGGCGGAACCGGCCGACCGGCGTGTCGCCGATCCGGGTCAGGCCGCCGCCGATCGTGGCGAACTCGACGTCGAAGCGGCCCGCGGCCTCGGGCAGCAGCGCGCCGACCGACGCGAAGCCGACCAGCACGACGTCGGCCGAGCGGTCGTAGCGCGCGATCTGGGCGCGGGTGGTCTCGATGGCGGGCAGCAGCGCCTGCGCGGTGCGGCTGGCCGGGTTCGAGACCAGGTCGAGGACGGTGCCGCGCTCGACGACCGTGCCGTCTTCGAGCACCGCGACGTCGTCGCAGACCCGGCGGACCACGCCGGCGTCCGGGGTCGTGACCACGATGGTGGTGCCCAGCTCGGCGCGGGCGCGGTCGAGCACGGTGAGCACCGCGCCGGCCTCCTCCGGGTCGATGCCGGCGGTCGGGTCGTCGGCGAGCAGCACGGCCGGCGCCGCGGCCAGCGCCTTCGCGACCGCGACGCGGCGGAGCTGGCCCTCGGTCAGCTCGCCGGGCCGCTGCGTCGCGCGCTGCGTCAGGCCGACGAGGTCGAGGAGCGAGCCGACCCGGCTGCGGCGCTGCGGGCCGTCGACGCCGAGCTGCTCGAGCGGGGAGGCGATGTTGCCGGCGATCGTGCGCTCGGCGATCAGCTCCGGTTTCGTCGAAACGACGCCGAGCTGACGGCGGATTTCGCGCAGCCGGCGGCCGTCGAGGGTGCCGGTGTTGAGGCCGTCGAGGCGGACGACGCCGCGGTCGGGCCGCTCCTGCAGCGCGATGCAGCGGGCGAGGACGGACTTGCCGGACCCGGCCGGGCCGACCACGCCGAACAGCGAGCCGGCCTGGACCTCGACGCTCACGTCGCGCAGGGCGACGACCGAGTTTCCGTTGGTGGCAAAGGTTTTGGACAGGTTTTCGACGGTGATCACGAAGGCTCCAGAAAACGGGGTGCGCGCACGAAACGGCACCCGGCCGCAGGCGAAGTCCGTCCTATGTGGACGGTGCGTGAAGAAGGGGTGGACCGGCTACGACAAGCTCAGTGGGAGCGTCGACATGCGGTCACGGAGCGGCGGCCTTCGTCGACTACGCGACGCCTGGTCAGGAGCAGGGGGCGAGCTACCCTCTTCATCGGAAACGGCCTCCATCGGTCCTGGCGGTAGCACCTGCCCTGCGGAGGGTGGTTGCTGCGACTTCGGCGAGCCAGGTCTCTCAGTCGCTCGGGATGGACGCTTCCGAGTAAAGCCGATCCCGAGGAGCGAAAGCAAGCCTGTTGGCCCAGATCACACGAGTGGAGGTGTCCGAATCGCGAGATCGCACGTCAAGAGGCGTATTTTCACCGACCGGCGTTGACTTCCACTGTGGACGTGCTAACGCGCGGCGGCGAGCCTCGCGAAGTCGTGCACGTTCAGCTGTTCACCGCGGGTCTTCGGGTCGATCCCGGCGGCCGTGAGCAGCTCCCCGGCCCGCTCGGCCGAGCCCGCCCAGCCGGCGAGCGCGGCGCGGAGCGTCTTCCTGCGCTGTGAGAAAGCGGCGTCCACGAGGCCGAAGAGCCGATCGCGGTCGTCCGACGCCGGAGCGTCACCGCGCTCGAAGGCGACGAGCGCGGAGTCGACGTTCGGCACCGGCCAGAACACCGAACGCGGCACGGCGGCGACCTTGCGCGCCGGGCCGTACCAGGCGAGCTTGACGCTCGGCACGCCGTAGATCCGGCTGCCGGGGCCGGCCGCCATCCGGTCGGCGACCTCGGTCTGGACCATGACGAGGCCGGACGTCAGGGAGGGCACCTCGGCGAGCAGGTGCAGCACGACCGGGACGGCGACGTTGTAGGGCAGGTTGGCGACGAGCGCGGTCGGCTCGCCCAGGTCGTCCTTGCTGACGCGCATCGCGTCGGCTTCGACGACGGTCAGCCGCTCCGCGGCCTCGGGACCCCGCTCGGCGACGGTCTTGGGCAGCCGGTCGGCGAGCTTGGGATCGATCTCGACGGCGACGACGCGCGCGCCGGTGGCGAGCAGCCCGAGGGTGAGCGACCCGAGCCCGGGCCCGACCTCGAGGACGACGTCGTCCGGGCCGACGTTCGCCAGCTCGACGATCCGCCGGACGGTGTTGGGATCGTGCACGAAGTTCTGCCCGAGCTTCTTGGTCGGCCGCACGTCCAGCTCGGCCGCCAGCCCGCGGATCTCGGCAGGTCCCAACAGTTCAACCACCGCACGAGCCTACCCAGGGGGCATCGCACGTGATCGAGCGGTCGACACGCGTGACCAGAAGGTCGACACGCGTGATTGAGCAGTCGACACGGCTAGGCCGGCCGCCCGGGCCGTGTCGACCCTTGAATCACGCGTGTCGACCCTCGAATCACGGGTGTCGACTCTTCGCGCACGCGAAACGGCCCCCACCTCGGCGAGGTGGGGGCCGTTCGAAAAGCGTGTCAGGCCTTCTTGCCGCAGACCGGCCAGGCGCTGTAGCCGCCGCGCGCGTCGCGGACCTTCTCCGCGATCGCGATCTGCTGCTCACGCGAAGCCTGGCTCGGCAGGTTCGCGTACGCGTCGCCGCCGTAGGCGTCCCACGTGCGCTTGTCGAACTGGAGGCCGCCGTAGTAGCCGTTGCCGGTGTTGATGGCCCAGTTGCCGCCCGACTCGCACTGCGCGATGCGGTCCCACGAGGAACCGTCGCCGATCGCCGGCGTCGGGGCCTGCTTGGTGCCGACGTGGATGATCTTCGGCTTCGGCTGGGTGATGACCTGCTCGGAGATGCTCTCGCGGGAGACCTCTTTGCCGTTCTTCTGCGTGACCTTGTAGGTCACCATCTTCTCGCCCGGGGTGCCCGGGTCCTCGACCGAGGTCTTGCCCTTGGCCAGGTCCGGGTCGTCGACCTTCTGCTCGGGCGGGGCGATGTCTTCCTTCTGGACGACCGTCGAGACGCCGGTGCGGCTGATGTGCACCTCGGCGCCGTCGGTCAGCTTGACGTCCAGGCCACCCTCGGCCTGGTCCTCCGGGCCCAGGGTGAGCTTGTACTCGCCCAGGAACTCCTTCGTGGTGACCGCGGTCGTGGTGACCTTCTTCGGCGCGTTGGCGCCGTCGTAGAGCGTGAGGTTCTTGAGGGTCTTGATCTCGACCGTGGCGCCCTGCAGCGGCAGCTCGCCGTCCTTCGGCATCGACATCCACGTGCCGGGCTTGTCCACGCCGGCCATGCCGAGCTGGCCCAGCGCGTCGCCGAGGTGGGTCGCGCGGACCCAGGAGGTGTGCTCCGAGCCGTCGACGATCATCTTCAGCTGGCGGCCGCGCTCGAGCTTGATGACGCCGCCGTCGCCGACCTCCGCCTGGGGGGACGGGGAGAGCGAGTCGTGCGCGCCGACCGACAGGCCCGCGTCCTCCAGCACCTCGCCGACGGTGTCGCCGAACGAGTGCACGGTGGTCTGCTGGCCGTCGACGTCGACGGTGATGCTCTTGTTCATCGCCAGCGCGGCCGCGCCGCCGCCGGCGACGCTGATCATGACGCTGAGGACGGCGCCCTTGAGGAAGCGGCGCTTCCAGACCTTGGAGGTCGCCCGGATGCTCTCGTCCATCGCGGCCTTCTTGGCCTGCGGGGACGCGGTCCGGTCCGCCTCGAACTCGTCCGGGAGGACGATCGGGGGAAGGAAAGTGGTTTCCGCGTTGATGAGGCGGATCAGCTCGTCGACGTCGACGTCGATCTCGGCCATCATCGCGTCGGCGTCGGGGCCGAGCGCGGCGAGGATGTCCTGCTGCGTGATGTTCGGGTCGTCGGAGAAGTCGAGCTGACCGTACGCGGTGTCCTCGAAATAACTGCGTTCGAGGACGGCGGAGCGCGCTCCAGCCTGTCTGCTACCTGTCACCGGGTCGTTCCCTTTCCCAAGACGCCGTTCGGGGCGGCGTCTTTACGTCTGGGCCCGCAGCCGGCGCCATCGTCACGGTTCCGGTCGTACCTACCCGGTTCCGCTTCCCCGACGTGCACTGACGTGACTGTGGGCGTAACAGTCGGCAACTGCATGGTGCAGTACCGACCGGCACGATCACGGGACAGTAACGGGTCCCGCCGGGTTGCGCAAACACCCCCCGGAGTGTCGTGATCCCCGTCACTCCATCAGGTGGACGATCAAGGAACCCTGATGTCGCAGTGCGTTCACCCCGTTGTGACACTGGGGAGTCGGTAGACCCGCTCGGCAGTGGTCCGGACCGATTGGGCGACTTCGTGGACAGCTTCGCCCCTGAGCGCCGCGAGGTGACGGACGGTGTAAGCCGCGCCGAACGGCTCGTTCGGCCGTCCACGGAACGGGTGGGGGGTCAGAAACGGTGCGTCGGTCTCGACGAGGTACTGGTCCGCCGGGCAGAGCCGGGCCGCCTCGTGGAGCCCCTTCGCGTTCTTGAACGTCACCGTGCCGGCGAAGGAAAGGACGTATCCCGCGTCGACGCACTTGCGCGCCATTTCGGCGTCCCCGGAAAAACAATGGAAGATTACGGCATTCGGCGCATTCTCTTCGGCCAGGATGCGCAGCACGTCGTCGTGGGCCTCGCGGTCGTGGATCATCAGCGGCTTGTCCAGCCGCTTGGCGAGGTCGATGTGCCAGCGGAAGGCTTCCTGCTGGGCGTCGTGGGGCGAGTAGTCCCAGTAGTAGTCGAGGCCGGTCTCGCCGACGGCGACCACGCGGTCCTGCGCGGCCAAGCGCTCCACTTCGGACTTCTCGGCCTCGCCGAACTCCTTGGTCCGCGTCGGGTGGATCGCGACGGCGGCCCAGACCCGGCTGTCCCAGGTCGCCGCCTCGGCCGCCCAGCGGGCCGACGCGAGGTCGTCGGCCACCGTGACGACGCGGGCGACACCCGCGCGCTCGGCGCGGTCGACCACGGCCTTCACATCGGCCGCGGTGACCGCACCGCACGCGTCGAGATGGGTGTGCGCGTCCACCACCGACACCGGGAGCCGGTCCGGGACCGGCGGCAGCTCGCGCTTCTCGTCACCCATGCACTACCTCTAGTCCTTCGTGATCGGTGCCCACTCCGGGCCGGTCTCGCCGAGCGCCGGGTCGAGCTTGGTGAACAGCGGCGACGGCTTCTGCAGGGGCTTGCCGACCTCGATCGGCTTCGACTCCCACTTCGCCTGCTCGCCCGCGTAGTCGCCGGTGAGGATCGGGTTGACCCGGCCGTCGATGTCGAGGTCGTCGACCTCCTTGAGCTCCGGCTGCGCGGCCCAGACGCCGGTGCCGCCGAGGGCCTCGTGCACCTTCTGGGCCGAGTGCGGCAGGAACGGCGTCAGCAGCGTGTTGGCGTCGGAGACGACCTGCAGCGCGGTGTGCAGCACCGTGTCGCGCCGCGCGGGGTCGTCCTTGAGCTTCCACGGCTCCTGGTCGGAGATGTACTTGTTCGCCGCGGTGACGACCTTCATCGCCTCGCTCGCCGCCAGCTTGAACCGGGATCGGGCCAGGTGCGCGCCCGCGGTGTCGAAAGCCTTGCGGGACAAGGCCTTCAGGTCCTCATCGGCCGCCGTCGGGGCCTCCGGGCGCGGGATGGCGCCGACGTTCTTGTGCGCCATCGAGATGGACCGGTTGACCAGGTTGCCCCACTCGTTGGCCAGCTCGAAGTTGGTCCGGCGGACGAACTCGTCCCAGGTGAAGTCGGTGTCCTGGGTCTCCGGGCCGGCGACCGAGATGAAGTACCGCAGCGTGTCCGGGCCGAAGTCGCGCAGGAAGTCCTCGACGTAGATCACGCGCCCGCGCGAGGTCGAGAACTTCGAGCCGCTCATGGTGAGGAACTCGCTGGAGACGATCTCGTCGGGCAGGTGCAGCTTGCCGTACTTGCCCGGCTCGCCGCCCTTGTCGCCCTCGCCGTTGTGGCCGAACAGCAGGGCCGGCCAGATCTGGGCGTGGAAGGTGATGTTGTCCTTGCCCATGAAGTAGTACGACCGGGCGTCGGGGTTGTTCCACCACTCCTGCCACGCGTCGGGGTTGCCGGACCGGCGGGCCCACTCGACGCTCGCCGAGAAGTACCCGATCACCGCGTCGAACCAGACGTAGAACCGCTTCAGCGGCTGGTCGCGCCAGCCGTCGAGGGGGATCTTGACGCCCCAGTCGAGGTCGCGGGTGATCGGCCGCGGCCGCATGTCGTCGATCAGGTTCTTGGTGAAGTTGAGGACGTTCGGGCGCCAGTCGGTCTTGGTCGAGAGCCAGTCGCCGAGGGTCTTGGTGAACGCCGGCAGGTCGAGGAAGTAGTGCTCGGTCTCGACGAACTTCGGCGTCTCGCCGTTGATCCGCGACTTCGGGTTGATCAGCTCCGCGGCGTCGAGCTGGTTGCCGCAGTTGTCGCACTGGTCGCCGCGCGCGCCGTCGTACCCGCAGATCGGGCAGGTGCCCTCGACGTAGCGGTCGGGCAGCGTGCGGCCGGTGGACGGGCTGATCGCGCCGCGCGTGGTCTTCGGCACGACGTAGCCGTTGCGGTGCAGCGCCAGGAAGATCTGCTGCGTCACCTCGGCGTGGTTGCCGGTCGTGGTCCGGGTGAACAGGTCGTAGGAGAGGCCGAGGCCCTGCAGGTCGGTGCCGATCTGGCGGGTGTACTTGTCCGCCGTCAGCTGCGGGGTCGAGTTCTCCTTGTCGGCCTGGACCGTGATCGGGGTGCCGTGTTCGTCGGTGCCGGAGACCATGAGCACCCGGTTGCCGGCCATTCGCTGGTAGCGGGAGAAGACGTCGGACGGGACGCCGAATCCGGACACGTGGCCGATGTGGCGGGGGCCGTTGGCGTAGGGCCAGGCCACCGCGGTCAACACAGGGGTGCTCATACCTTATTAGCCTACGGAGGGCGTCACGCGCCTTGTCGGGAGGGAGGCCCGGTGGCCGGCGACCCGCTGGAACAGGCCGTCGGCGCGCCCGCCGTACCCGGCTCTCCGGGGTGCGGCACGGCCCGGTGACCGACGCCGGGCCGAAGAAATGCCTGATCAACCGCGCGTGGGTGACTGCGGGTCCGCTCTCCGCGACGTATGGTGTGCTCTTCATCGACGCGCCGGGGGCGGACTGTGACGGAGCCGGAAGCCGAACTCGGCATCTCGCTGTCCCACCGCGAGCGCGTGTCCGACTGGCAGGCCGTGCGCGGCGCGCAGAACCGGTTCGTCTCGGTGACGATCAGCGAGAACGTCAACTGGAGCAGCTCGGCGTCGGAACGGAACCTCGCGGGCGCGCAGGAAGCCGGGCTGCACGTCGGCGGCCGCCACTACGCGCGGCCGGGCGCGGTGCACGACCAGGCCGACCACTTCGTGCGGACGGCCAGCCGGCTCGGCGCGTTCTCCCCCGGCTCGCTGGCGCCCGCGCTGGAGGTGGCGGCCCCGAGCGTCGACGACCGGTTCATCAAGGCGTGGATCAAGTACGTCCGGCAGGCGGCGCGGATCGAGCGCGTGCTGGTCTACGCCGACTACGACTGCTGGCAGCACCGGCTGCACCCGGACCGCTGGGCCGACTCCGAAGTGGTGCTGTGGCTGATCCGGCACAACGGCATCCCGGGCCGGGCCGGGTGGTTCCACTCGCGGCTCGGCGTGCACCAGCACGCGTGCACGGCGGACGTGCCGGGCGTCGAGGGGCCGGTGGAGCAGAACGCCGTCGTGTACCCGTTCACATTGGGTGACCTGCTGCTCTGACGTGTGGTGGTATGGCGCCATGCGCGTGACGAGCAGGGCACTCCGGACGGATGTCACGCCCGCGCGCGCGTTTTCGGTACTTGCTCACCACAACGCTTCCCGCGGGCTGCCGCCGCCCGCGATGCTGTCCGGCGACTGGTTCGGCGCCCAGGCGGTGATCGCCCCCTCACTCGCCGTGTCCCCTCGCGACTTCCCTTCCCTCGGTGAAGCCGACGCCCCGCCCGGCGTGATCGGCGGCGGGTGGTTCGGCTACCTGGCGTACGACGCCTCCGGCTCGCTCCCCCCGGCGGCGTGGGGGTGGGCGGACCACGTGCTGCGGTGGTCCGCTTCGGGCGTCTGCCACCTGGAGTCCCTGGACGGTGGCGGCCCTTCGGCGTCCACAATGGAGTCGTTGCTGGCCGCCTCTCCGCCCGATCTCTCCTGGGAGGCCGGGCCGCTGCGACGCCCGCTGCCCTCGGAGCACCGGGACGCGGTGAAGGCGTGCGTGCACGCGATCGAGGCCGGCGAGCTGTTCCAGGCGAACATCTGCAGCCGGTTCACGGGGACGTTCTCCGGCTCGTCCGCCGGACTGTTCGCGGCCGGGGTGTCTTCGCTGGCGCCTCGCCGGGCGGCCTTCCTGTCCGGCTCGTGGGGGTCGGTGGTCTCGTTCTCGCCGGAGCTGTTCCTCGCGCGCCACGGCCGCGCCGTGCGGTCGACGCCGATCAAGGGGACGCTCCCCCGGCGCGGCCCGGCCGACGACGGGAACGCGCTGCTGCTGCGTCAGTCCACAAAGGACGTCGCGGAGAACGTGATGATCACCGACCTGGTGCGCAACGACCTGGGCCGCGTGTGCGAGGTGGGGACCGTGGCGGTGCCGTCGCTGCTGCGGGTCCGTCCGGCGCCGGGGGTCTGGCACCTGGACTCGACGGTGACCGGGGTGCTGCGCCCGTCGGTTTCGGACGCCTCGCTGCTTTCCGCGACGTTCCCGCCGGGCTCGGTGACGGGCGCGCCGAAGATCCGCGCGCTGGACCTGATCGCCGAGCTGGAACCCTGCGGACGCGGGGTCTACACGGGCGCGATCGGGCTGGTTTCGCCGGCGGCGGGACTGGAGCTGAACGTCGCGATCCGGACGTTCGAGATCGCCGGCGGCGCCGTTTCCCTCGGTGTCGGCGGCGGGATCACGGCGGACTCGGACCCGGAGGCGGAGTGGCAGGAGTGCCTCCACAAGGCGGCACCCCTGGAACGCCTACTTGCCGGGGTCGAGCAGTAGCTTGCCGACGGTCTTGCGGGAGCGCAGGGCCTCGTGCGCGCCGCGGGCGTCGGAGAGTCCGAACTCGCCGCCGGGGATGGCCTTGAGCTTGCCCTGCAGGACGAGGTCGAACAGCTCGTTCAGCGCGGTCCCGAAGACGTTGCCGGGCAGGCGGAAGACGTGCGGCAGCCACATGCCGCTGATCGTGGTGCTGTGCCCGAGGAGGTTGCGCATCTCGACCGGCTTGGGGTTCTCCCGCCCGGCCATGCCGTAGAAGGCGAGCCGCCCGAACGGCGCGAGCGCGGCGATGCTCTGGTCGGTGGTCGTACCGCCGACCATGTCGAGCACAACGTCCACGCGGCGTCCGTTGTTGGCCTCGATGAGGGTGGCGGTCATGTCCTCGGCGCGGGAGTCGACAGCGACATCGGCACCGAGTTCGAGCGCGAGGGCGCGCTTCTCGTCGCTGCTGGCGGTGGCGATGACGCGGCCGGCACCCCAGGCCTTGGCGAGCTGAACGGCGATGGTGCCAACGCCACCGGCAGCAGCGTGCACGACAACCGATTCGCCCTTTTCGAGGTGGGCGTTCTTGCGCAGGAGGACCCAGGCGGTGGCGCCCTGGACCAGCATGGACAGCGCGGTGAGGTCATCGATGCCGTCGGGAACGGGGAAGGTGGTCGCCTGGGGTGCGACGGCCTTCTCGGCGTAGCCGCCCCCGCCGTTGAGCAGGGCGACGACCCGCTTGCCTCCGCTTGTCCCGACCACTTCACCACCGGGAACGAGCGGCAGCTTGGAGGGCGCGAGGTAGGAGTTCTCGGCCTGGTGGGTGTCGGCGTAGTTGACGCCGATGCGGTCGACGTCGATGAGCACCTCGCCGGGGCCGGCCACGGGATCGGGCAGGTCGACGGGGGTGAGCACCTCGGGTCCGCCGAACTCGGTCACCTGCACTGCGCGCATGTCGTTTCCCTTCCCGCGGTCGTTGTGAGACATTCTGGCATATGTCTCACTCGGCTGCGTTCGACCTGGCCCGCGACTGGTTCCTGGCCGGTCGACGGGTCGACATGGGCGAGCTGGCGGAGGCCCTGTCGATCAGCCGGGCGACGTTGCACCGGCGGGTGGGGTCCCGGGATCTGCTGTTGGGCGAGATCCTGTGGTCGCTGTCGTCGGCTTCGATCGCCCGGCTGTTGCCCACTTGCGCCGGGCGCGGGGCTGCGGGGGTGGCTGACTTCGTGAGCGGATATGTCCGGTTCGCGAACGAGTCGCCGCCTTTTCGGGACTTCTTGCGGCGGGAGCCGGAGCGGGCATTGCGGCTGTTGACGACGCGCGCAAGCGTTTGCCAACAGCGGACGATCTCCCGGCTCGCCGAGCTGCTGAGCGCGGAGGTCGCGGCGGGGCGGTTGGTGCCGCCGTTGCCGGTGCCGGACCTGGCTTACCTGCTGGTGCGGATCGGGGAGTCGTTCGTGTACACGGACGTGATCACCGGGGATGCGCCCGATGCGGAGAAGGCGCATGCCGCGGTGACCGCTTTGCTGACGTAGTCGCCATTGAACGCGCAGCTCGGCGAGGAGGCCTTGATGACTTCTCGATGTGTCGCGAAGATCTCGACGTAGGCCGTGAAGCCACGGACACGTCGGCCGAAGACCGTCCGAAGTGCTTCGACTCGGGTACGCCCGCGTTCACGGGACAGGGCGCGGTGCGCGACCGGGTCGAACTCGCCATCCCGGGACAGCTCGTCCATCCCACGGCAAGTCCGCCTTCCGGGCAGAAGCACCGCGACGAGCGTCGCGCCGCCAGCATCTCTTCGGTCCGGGGCTCGCCCAGCCGCAGTGCCTGGCCGAAGGCGCTCCAACTCAACACGACGTTCGGGCGCCGTCAACTCCTCGCGCGAGGGCGATCGCCTTGCTGGGGCGAGTCTCAGTTTCCACCGAGTTCGGAACGCGAGTTCGAAATGGTCCGAGCCCGCGAGAAACTTGACATTCGCTAGGCTTCGCGCGAATCGCCGCCGACACCCAGCCACATCTGAGCGCACAGCGACCAATAAACCTCGAGGTCGAACTCTTCGAGGTTCTCGACCACGTCCGCGCCCCCGAGGAACAGCGGCACCTGGTACCCGGCACAGACGGCCCAGGAAACTCCCTTGCCGGAAACCTCCACTCACTCTTCGAAGAAGCTCTCCGCGAGCGCCGCGTCCGCCTCGTCGACCAGTTCCCCGTCGTGGAAATCGGCGAACACGCAGGGCACTTCGAGGACCTCACCGGTGCCTGGCTCGAATATCAGCACCTCGGCCTCGCCCTCGTCGAAGCCCGCCGAGACGTCGAGAGCGAACTGGCGGCCGAGCCAGTCGAACGCGAACGGCAGTACCCGCCCCGACCAGCGCGGATGCATCTGGATGACCGAATCGACCACCGACGCGGAGCGCGAGTCGTGCACTCGGTAGATCCCCGACCGGAACTCGCAGCCGTGGTTGGCCTCGAGGAAGGCGCGCACGGCCGGCATTTCCGCCAGCGCCGGCGACTCGGGCATCCCACCGGTGCCCGCTCGCCGCGGCGTCCCGTACCACTCGGAAAAACGTGACATCAGCGAATCCTCACCCGTTCGGGTACGTCACAGTGGATCGACATACCGATACTGCGCTTCGGCGATCTCCTCCACCGCGTCTTCTCCGATAACGCCTGCGAGCGCATCACCCACCAGAGCCCGATCGTGCGCCAGACACTCAGCAGGTTCCGCTCGACCACGAATCGGACCAGCTTGTCCGGCTCATCCCCCGCCCCGATCCTGGACAAAAGCCGATCGAGCGAGACGACGACCTCCTCCAGATCTCCGAACAACCTGGTCAGGTCTTCTTCGGACAACCGAGCCTCCGAGCTCGCCGCACTCATCTGATCATCCCGATGCTCCGAACTCGGCGATGCGCTTTCCCACGTTGGCAGGGGATGCGCGCGACGCTACCCGAGGTCCCGAGCGATCGAAACTCGACCGGCCCGCACGCGGTCAGCCAGTCGACTTTTCGGTATTGAATGAGGAATCCATCAGACTCCGGCGTCACCGAAACCGTGAACGCGACGGCAGCGAAGGATTTGATCGCCGAATCGTGCCGCGGTGACGGCGTTGTCGACGTGAGCCGGGTCAGCGGATCAGAGTGAGGTCCACATCCCACAACGCATCAACCCCACCAGCCGGGGTCGCGGTCACGCCGGCGATCGAGTCCCGCGCCGCGTTGCGCCTGCTGACCTCGCGGGCGTGTGTTTGCCAACAGCGGACCACGGCGAAGCTGGAGTCACTGCGCATTCCGCGGTGACCGCGCTGCTGACGTGACCGCTCGCCCGCCGCCCATTAGTCCAATTGCGCCATTTCCGAACGAATAAAATCTGTGAACGAATCCCACTCCGAGACCGGGGCGTCTTCATCTTCTTCGTACATCAGAACCTTGGGATCGGAGTTACCGACATCGGTAACCACGTAGACCTGATAACCCTGGTGCATGCCAAGGACAAGCGACTCCGAAACCGAAGAGACAAGATCACGTACGACCGGAAAGTCGTCCAAGGAGTCTTTCAGCGGTAAAATCGCGGGATAAAATATATCCGTTCCGACGAGCATTCCTCCCGCACGTCGGCCCATCAGCACAAGAAACCGTCGGTACTCCAGAGGCAGCTCTTCGACACCCTGACGGACTCGGACCTCTTCCACCTCATCCGGCGAAATTCCCACCACTTCACCATCACCATAACGTTCCCGCAAAACTGACGCGATTTCTTCGATTTCGCCCATCATCAACCCCACGACGTACTCACCTTGATACCAGGGAACATATCTCTGAACTGCGCAATGACACCGCGACAACTCGCACAGATCTCCCGTTCCGAATACAGCTTGATCGTACCAGTGGCGTTGCGCGGCAAGCTGGCCGCATAGGTTTCGAAGATCTTGGTCTCGGAGTCGAAGGGGCGAGTTCCCGGGTTGAACTGCCGCGTCGGCGGCATCGAGGTCGACCCGGGATGGGTATGTTTTCCACTGACTCCTACCAACTGCCCCGAGGACCCGTTGATTTCATGGTCTGCGACCGCAATATTCTTCGTGTGCGAGACGCCCTGCCCGTTGTTGGCGTTCGCACGAAACTCCTCGGCTGCCTCTTTGCCGCCGCAGTTGTGGACCAGGACGGCGGCCGCACCAGCGCCCACGAAGTAGTCGTGGACTGAATCCACCGTGAGGTCGTAGACCGGCGCCTGCTGCTCGAAGTGCCGGACCGCCGTGACGAGCACCGACCGACCATCAGCCGAGTGTAGGTGCTCACCCGCGACCAGCGAACCGATCGCGACCCAGTCACCCGTCTCTTCCACCCAGACGGGGTGCCAATCCGTCGCGACCAGTGAACCGCCCGATTCCAGCGTGACCTCGGCGCGCTCCTCCTCGTCACTGTGGACGAGCGTGCCCACCACCTTGTGCTGCTCGACCGCTCCCGTCGAGGGATCCGTAGTCGCGACCACGTCGCCGTCGTGGACCTGGTCGATCGGCTTCGTCGTACCGTCTGCCAAGAGGACCAGCGTCCCCGCGACAAAACTGTGCAACGCACACGAAGCGCCGCTCTCCGCGCCCTTCGCTTCCTCGGCCCCGTGGGCCACCTCCGACGCGGCCCGCTCCGCATCCGCAGCGGCATTCGCGGCCTTGTCCGCGTCGACCAGGACCTTCTCCGTGTCGACGATGACCTTCTCGGCCTTCTCGACCTCCTTGCCGAACGTGATGAGCGCCTTCGCGCCCTTCCAGAAGTCCGCGATGATCTCGCCGGCCTTCAGGATCTTGCCCCACGGGATGAAGTTGATGACCGTCCGGACGCATGCGCCGAACGCTCCCTGCGTCACGCAGTCCTTGATGTCGTCCCAGCCGATCAAGCCCTTGATCAGCTCGCCCGCCGCTTCGACGAACACGTCCCACTTGGACTTCTTCACCACCGCCTGCGCGTCCTCGTACGCCGCCTTGTCGATGTGGTGTTCGGCGAGGTAGCCGTCCTTCGCATTCTTGTAGCCGGCCGATGCCTGCGGGTGGCCCACCGTGTTGCAGTGCGGGTTGTCCTTGCACTTCTCCGCCTGCGGTGTGCCCGGATTGCACAGCAAGCCGTCCGAACCCATGCTGTGGCACGCCGACAAGCCCGACGGGTCCGACTCCGTCACCGGTGAGTTGTTCGCGTACGCGTACGCGTTCAGCGTCTGCGGCAGATCCGGCGTCAGCACCGGGTCGACCTTCGTGAACCGCCCCGTCGTCGGGTCGTAATCACGCGCGCCGAGGTGCGTCAAGCCCGTTGTGTCCTGGTAGCCGCCGACGAAACCGTGCTTGTCCGGCCACGTCGACGTCTGCGCGCGGACGTTGCCGAACGGGTCCGTGTACCGCTGGTTCGGCTGCAGCGTCCCCTGCGTGATCGACAGCCCGTTCGTGCCGTGCAGGTCGCCCAGCATCCACTTCAGCCCCGCCGACCCCGCCCGCTCCGCGATCTGCGCGCCGCCGTGGGAGTAGTAGCGGATCGCCGTCGCCGCCTGTGTGCCCGCCGCCTGGATGATCTCCAGGTCGCCGATCGACAGCGTCGAGCCCGTCGGGTCGTGGGCGATCAGGCGGTTGCCGTCCGCGTCGTAGACGTACGAGCTGGAACCCGCCGGGTCCGTCTCCTTAGCCGTGTGGCCTTCGGCGTCGTACGTGTACGTCTGCGTGTTGCCGCCGACGTCGCGGGTCTTGACCGAACCCGCCTCGTCGTAGGTGTACCCCGTCGTCGCCGTGCCCGTCGGGCCCGCCGCGTTCGTGCCCTGCAGGGCGTGCGGCCGGACCGCGGTCGCGCCCGAGGCCGGGTAGTTGTACGTCGTCGTCACATCGCCGGCCGGCTTGTGCTCGACCTGCGTCTTGCGGTTGCCCGTCTTGTCGAACGTGTACGTGTTCCAGTACGGCGCCGCGCCGTTCAGGGCCGACGCCGACTTCGCCGTCGAGCAGTCACCCGACGACGGCGTCCACGCGTCCGTCATCCGCTGCAGGTAGTCGTAGTCGAAGCACTGGATGTCCGCCGCCGCGCCGGCGGGCGTGTCCGCGATCTTCCGGACGTTGCCCGCCGGGTCGTAGCTGTAGGTCCGCTTCGTCAGCTCGGCGCCGATCTGCGTCTCCCGGCTGACCGTCGTGGTCTGCGCCCGCCGGGTCACCTCGTCGTAGGTCTGGGTGATGCCGACGTTCGAGATCGAGGTGGCGCCGTCCAGCTGCAGCGTCGACATCTCGTTGAGCGACGTGTACCCGGTGGCCGACACCAGGTCCGTGCGCGCGCCGGTCGTCGAGTCGAGCGCGTAGGTCGTCGACGCCAGGCCCAGGTCCGTGTAGCCGTGGACGACGTGCTCCTGGTGCAGGTTCCCGGCCGCCGGGCTCACGGTCTCCGCGATCGCGCCGGTCGCCGTGTACTTCGTCGAGAACTCGAAGGTGCCCTTGAGCGCGTCCTCCTTCTGCGGGATGTCGACGGCGGTCTTGGTCGGCCTGCTGAACGCGTCGTAGGCGACGACCCGGTTCGTGTAGCCGTCCGTGCCGTCCCAGCGGGTCGACGACGCCGGCAGGCCCAGCCCGTGCGCGACCGTGTCGTAGGCCCACGACGCCAGCAGGGTCCCGGTGTCGGAGTCCTTGTTCTCGCGGACCTTCCGGCCGAGGGTGTCGTAGGTGAAGGCCAGCGTCTGCCCGCGCGCGTCCGTCGTGGTCTTGACCTGGCCGGCCTGGTCGTACGTGGTGGTCGACTTGCCCGCGTCCGGGTCGTTCTGCTCGACCTTGCGGCCGCGCAGGTCGTACTTGGTCGACCAGACGTTGCCCGAGGAGTCCTGCACGGACGTCTGCGCGCCGGCGGCGTTGTACGCGTACGTCGTGACGTCGGCCGGGTTCGTCCCGCCCGCCGTGTAGCCGTTGGTGTACTGCAGCCGCTGGACGGTCTGCCCCTGCGCGTCGGTGACCACTGTGGACGGTGAGCCGCCCGCGGGCGGGATCGTCGTGGTCTTCTCGCCGTCGTAGCGGGTCGTCGTCCGCCACTGCTCGACGCTCTTCGACATCAGGATCGACGCCGTGGGCCGCGCCCGCCGGTCGAACTCGGTGACGGTCTGCGCCATCATCGTGTTGTCGGCCGCCCCGACCAGCGTGGCGTTCGGGCCCGACGCGTCGTTGTAGAACGGCGCGTTCGTCTTGAACTGCAGCCCGCGCGAGTCGTACAGGGTGTCGGAAAGGATCCGGCCGCCGCCCTCCGCCGGGACCTGGGTCTGCCGGGTCCGGCCGAGGTGGTCGTAGATCGTGTACGCGTCCGTGTAGGCGTTCGTGTCCTGCAGCGTCCGCGTGCGCACGTAGACCGGGCCGGTCTTGCTCTCGCCGTACTCGAAGGTCGCGCTCGCCGCCTGGCTCCGGGTCCGGCCCGGGTTCCAGACCGACGTCTTCCGGCCCAGCGCGTCGTAGTCGATGTCCGTCGTGACGCCGTTGACGTCGGCCGAGGTCGTCGGGTTGCCGCGCGCGGGCTCGAGCGTCGTGGTCGACGTCCAGCCGAGCGGGTTGGTCGTCTTGATCTGGGTGACCGGACCGCCCGTCGCCGGGGTGAAGCCGGTCTTGGTCAGGTTGCCGAACACGTCCGTCGACTCGGTCTCGCGGCCGAGGTCGTCGTAGCTGCTCTTCGCGGTGGCGACGTAGTGCTTGCCCGTCGCGTCCCACGTGTCGAGCGTGTCCTGCTCGGTGATGTCGCCCTGGGTCGGCGGCGCCCCGACCGCCTGGTGGTCGTAGGCCACCTGGACGTCGGTGATGCTGTTCGCCGCCGTCTGGGTGCCGGCGCAGTTCGCGCCGAACATGACGACCGCGCTCGACCGGTCGAACATCCCGGCGCCGTTCGCGACGTAGGTCGTGTTCGTGCAGGTGTCGTCGGTGGCGGTCGAGGTGTCGCCCAGGTCCTCGACCTGCGTCGTCATGCCCTGGTCGTCGAACTTCTTGTTCACCTGCGTCCGGCGGTAGGTCGTCCCGTCGGAGAGCAGCATGCGGCCGCGGACCGCCTGGGTGTCGGTCATGTACCCCTTGAGGCGCCCGTCCGCGCTGGTCGCGGTCGGGCCGCGCCACCACGGGTCGTTGATCGACGCCGAGTCGACGGTCTTGCCGTCCGCCAGGTACGTCCGGGACTCGCGCACGAACCCCTGCAGCCAGTCCTTGTCGGTGATGGTCCCCTTGTCGGAGTCGGTGACCACCTCGCCGTCCATCCCGCGCAGGTACAGGGATTCCGTGACGGTCTGGGTCGTGCCCGGCGCACCGATGGACGTCGTCACCACGTTGTAGCCGCGCCACTGGTTCCAGGTGCGGCGGTCGTCCGGCGTGAACTGGCTGTCGTCGTAGTGCCAGGCCGCGCTGTCGGCCGGGTACGAGTAGTGCGTCTCGACCGGGACCGAGTCACCCGGCCCGTCGTCCTCGGTGACGTCGGTGACGACGTACTTGTGGAACCAGTCCAGCACCGGGTCCTTCGACTCGGGCGGGCTCCAGTAGGAAGCGAAGCAGCGGTACTTGTCCGTCTGCGGCGACGCGGGCATCTTCGTGCCCGGCACGCAGTCCTGCGCCGAGTAGTTGACGGCGATCCGCCCGCCGGTCTCGGTCCGGATCTCCTTGAGCCGGCTGCGGGTGATCGCCGCGTACTTGTCGCCGAGCGTGTCGACGCGGTTGGGGAAGATGTACCGGTCGAACTCGGTGGGCGGCAGGGTGATCGGCGTCCCGGCCTTCCCGGTGTGCGTGACCGAGTTCAGCCACGGCGCGGGCGGGGCGGCGTCCCCCGACCCCGGGTAGGACTGCACGAGGTCCCACCGGTCGATGTCGTTCGGCGTGGTACCGCTGAAGTACTGCGTGCGGACCGCGGTCAGGCGCTTGCGGGTGAAGAAGGCGGGAGCACCGTAGTCGCAGGTGGCCCCTTCGGCGCAGATCTGGTCGAACGGGACGTCCGGCCAGTGCGACGCGTTCGCGGCGGTGAGCTTCGCCGGCGCGCAGTCGAAGGAAGCGTCCGGGATGCACCGCTCGGCCGTGTCGAACACGACCTGGTTCGTCGGGCCGGTGCCGTAGACGCTGCCGTCCTTGAGCCGCAGGCCGTACTCGACGCGCAGCGGGTAGCCGCCCGCGGCGTAGGACGTGCCGGCCGAGGTGACGTTCAGGTTCAGGCCGTAGGAGTTCTTCTCCGGCTGGTAGTAGTACGAGCTGACGTTGCCGTGCGGGTCAACCGAGTAGTCGAGGTTCCAGCGCCACCCCTGCTGGCACCACGAGTGCGCGAAGTCGCCGGCCTTGTAGCAGTCTTCGCCGTCGTTGTTGCCGAAGACCGGGACCGTCCACGCGGACTGCGTCTCGGGCTTGCCGCTGGTCCAGCCGGGCAGGTGGTTGAGGCCGAAGTAGTACTGGGTGCCGTCGCCGGTGGTGACGCGCCAGTGCTGTCCGTGGGAGACGCCGTTCGTGGCGCCGGTCAGGAGCTCCACCTTGGAGCCGTCGTCGGTCTTCGGTCGCCACAGCGTGTCGCTGACCTTGATCAGCTGCGTCGACCGGCCGCCGAGGACGAGCGACGCGTTGTCGGGACCCCAGCACTGGTCGCCGGTCTTCGTCTGGCCGTTGTTGCCGCCCAGGTCCTCGCCGCAGCCCTTGTAGTGGCGCTCGATGAACCCGCCGGGCGTGAAGTCCCAGCCGTCGCCGATCCACGACGCCTGGTTGTTCGTCGCCGACGTCAGGCCGTCGATGCTGCCCGAGGAGTAGGACAGCCCGAGGTTCGGCGCGGCGCCGTTCGGGGCCTTCGGCGTCGCGAACGGGTAGCTGTAGGAGAAGTCGCCACCCGAACCGCCGCCGGACCAGTCGCCGGCGGCCGACAGCGGCATCGCGGTGGTCGAGCCGGCCGAGCCGCTCGCGGTCGCCGCCGCGGCCAGCACCCGCGTCCCGCCACCGGCCGCGAGGTCGGCCGTGACCTGCTTCGTCTTGGCGTCGTTGGCCGAACCCGCGATCGGCGTGCGCTGCCGGCACTCGGGCTTGTCCGGTGTGGACAGTGCGCAGGCCGGCAGCGTGAACAGCCGGAGCCGGTCGCTCCAGCCACCGCCGAAGGCGTTCGCGAAGCCGCTGTAGTCCAGTCCGACGTGGACCGGGCCGTCCGTGGCGCCGGTGACCGCCAGGACCACGCCGTCGAGACCCAGCGCCTCGGCGGCCCGGTGGTCGGCGACCTTGACGTGCACCTTGGCGGGCTTGGCGGCGGCCGCGGCGCGCCCGACCCGCACCGGGGTGTCGGCGGCGCGCAGCTGCGTGGCCGCCGGCGCCAGGTCGACGTCGGTGTCCTTCGCGGCGGGCCAGACCGGCGGCGTGACGGGCGGGGTGCCGATCTTGATGTCCGGCAGCTTCCCGGTCGTCACCGGGCTCACCGGGACGCTCTTCTCCTGCTGCCCCGCCGGGACCGTCCAGTCACCGCCGGGCCGGGTGGGTGCGGCGACCGCCGTCCCGCCGGAGCCGAGCATGACGACCGCGAGCACCGCCGCCGTGACCCGGGAAAGCCGGCCCGACCGGGCCCATCTGGCACTTCTGCGCATGGAAGATCCACCCATTCTGGGAAGGTCGGGCTGGACTAGGGGTGGTCGAGGATGGCGTCGGCGTTGATGTGCTGCTGGTCGAGCACACCGCTGTAGACCCGGATGCCACGCAGGTCGCCGTACCAGTAGTCGCTGTCCTGGCCCTTGAACCGGCCGCGCCCGAGGAAGAGGTCCTCGAGGTCGCTCGCGCCATTCCAGCCGACGACGTTGCCGACGCACTTCGGGCTGTACTGGTAGGCGTCCGTCGTCGCGTAGAGGCAGGCCTGGTGCGCCACGGCGTCGTAGGTCCCGGCGAGGTGGGTCCAGACGCCCGACTCCGCGTCCACGTCCGGCGTCGCCAGGATGGCCACCGGCGTCGTCGGCGTGGACTCCGCCATCCACATCGCCCAGCTCCAGCGGGGGTGCCAGGTGCCGTTCGCGTCCTGCACGCCGCGGTAGCCCAGCAGGTACGGCGAGAAGTTCGCGCCGTTCGCCCCGAGCGCCGTCCGGCCGGGCTTGTCCACGCCGCCGGGATCGGACGGGTCACGCTGCTTCTCCCGCGCCGCGTCCGCCGCGGTCCAGGTGTGCTTGACCCAGGCCTCGGCGGTGAAACTCCGGTCGCTGCGGAAGTTCTGCGGACGCGGCCCTTCGACCTGGGAGCCCCAGTCGAACGGGAACCGGGCGACGTTCGCGCCGTTCTCGTCCGTCGTCATCTGGAAGTTCCCGGACGGCGTGCCCGTGACGCCGCTGACGGAGTCCTTCGTGGTGCCGTCGAGCTGGTAGTTCGCCCGCAGCACCGCGGTGTTGGCGAGGCCGGCCACCTCGGCGGCGGGCAGCGCGCGGTCCCAGACCTGGACCTGGTCGATCGAGCCGGCGAAGGCCCCGGCCGCCCGGCCGGGCAGCTTGCCGATCCCGAGGGGCCCGGTCGAGCGCCACACGCTGCCCGCGGGGATCACCGTCTCCGAGGCGAGCGCGCCGTTGACGTACAGCCGTTCCTTGCCCGCGACCGAGTCGTACTCCCCGGTCAGGTGCGTCCACTTCCCGGCGTACGGGGTGATCGACGTCCCGGCCCACCGCCAGTTGGCCGCGTCGCCGACGGAGTCCGTGGTGCTCATCCCGAACGCGACGTTGTCGGGTGAGGAGCTGAGCAGGAACGAGTCGTTGGCGGTGCCCTCCTGCTCCACGAGGGTGTAGAAGTCGGGCTTGTCCAGCTTCACCCAGGCCGACACCGAGAAGCTCTGCGCGGTGTCCACCACCGGGGACGACGTCGCCGCGTACCCCGGGCCCGAGCCCACCAGGGCCTGGCCGCTGCCGTGGCCGATCGAGTCGTCGGTGGCGGACTGCCCCGCCGAGTCCGAGTACCCCGGGCCGAACGGGAGGCCGGTGAACGCGAGGGTGCCCTCGGTGCCGGTGGCGTCCCGCGTGTCACCGTCCAATGTGTACTCCCGCGCGGCGGACAGTCCCGTGGGAACGCCGTTGGCGCCGGAGAGGGTGCCGACCTCCGCCGCGGAAAGGGCCCGGCCGAACACGGCCGCCTCGTCGATCGATCCCTTGGTCAGGTACGTGCGGACGCCGCCCCACTTGCCGCCGCCCAGGACGAGCGGGCCGGTCACGTTCGCCGCCGTCGCGGACACCGTCTGCTGCGGGGCACCGTTGACGTACAGGGCCGCGGTGTGCGCGGTCGCGTCGTACACCCCGGTGAGGTGGGTCCACGTCCCGGCGGCGGGTGCGGCCGTCGAAACAGCCGAGGTGACCGCCGGGTTGGCGACGTCCGAGCCGCTCAGGCTGAACGCCCACTTGCCGGTGCTCAGGTACTGCAGGGCGAACCCGCTGGCCTGGTCCCCGTCCTGGGAGAGCACGGTCCGCTGGCCGTTCAGGTCGGCGGCGTTCACCCAGGCCGAGACGGAGAACGACTTCGTGGTGTCGACGATCCGGGCCGGCGTCGCGAAGTAGTCGCCGGCCTGCCCGCTGAGCACGGCGGCCTGGCCGAGCTTGCCCGCGGCGAAGGTGCCGGTGCCGGCACCCGCGTAGCGCAGGCCCGTCACCTGCGAACGGCCGTCGCCCTCGAACTGCCAGGACGCGACCGGAGCCGCGGCGTCCTTCACCGTGAACGCGTAGTCGATGCGGCTCGACGGGGTCTTCGCCCGGTTGCACGACCACGCGCTGAGCACGTGCGGTCCCGAGGTGCCGGGCGCGATCGCCGTGGTGCCGGGCCCGTTGAGGGCCTGGGGCTTCACCGTGCCGGCCTCGGTGCCGTCGCAGCTCGGCGCGGCCGTGTCGTCGATCCGCCAGACGTAGTGGTCGACCGGGGCCGCCGTGCCCGCCGCGGTGAACGTGAAGTCACCGGGACGGCCGGGGCCGCCGCCGTACGCGCCGGACGGGTACGTCTGCGACGCGACGCCGGGCGCCGCGGGCGGGGTCAGCTCGACCTCGACCTCGCAGGGGACCGCCCACGCCTCCTCCTTGCCGTCCGTCGAATGGACGTCCCACGAGTAGAAGCCGTCGGCGTTCAGCTCGTCCTTGGGCAGCGTCGTGACCGCGTTCCGGTTCGCCTGGTTCGCGTCGCTCAGGACGTTGTTCGAGCTGAAGTCCCGGCCGTCCCAGGTGTAGCCGCCCTTGCTGACGAGTCCCTTGTAGACGCGGAACATGGCGTCCAGCTGGTAGCCGTCCGGGTCGGAGACGTTGGCCCGGGTGACGTAGCCGGTGCTGGTCGGGCCGAGGACCGGCCGGGAGGCGCCCTGGACGCAGGGGTAGGACTGCGTCCCGTTGAAGATCGCGAGGTTCTTCGGCTGGTTCGGCGGGGAGTTGTAGACGACCGAGAAACCGACCTGCGTCGAGTAGCGCTTCCAGGTCGCCTGGTCGCCTTCGTTCGGCGAAACGATGCCGAACGTCCACGTCGGCGAGTTGCCCTGGATCGCGGTCGCGATGGTCGAGGTGATGTCGAAGCTGACGTTCGTGTCCGCGGGGCAGTGGTTGCCGACCGTCGCGACGGTGTTCCACCAGGCCGGGCCGCTGTTGAACCTCAGCCCGGCGCCGATAACGCCCGACCAGACGATGTTGTTGGTCGCCGAGCAGGTGCCCGGGTTGGTCAGGCCGAGGTTCAGCTGTGCGCCGTAGATGGTCTTCCCGATGAGCCCGCCGAGGTTCATCTCGACGAACGACCGCGCGGTGACCAGGTGCCCGGCGCAGCTCGACCGGCTGTCGTAGGTGTAGCCGGCGCGCAGGTTGTCGTCGCTGTCCCACACCGCGTCACCCGGCGTCTTGCCCGAGCCGCAGGCGTACTGGACCAGGTAGTGGTTGCGCCCGCACGCGGAGCAGTAGTTGTCGTGCCAGGTCGGGTCGACGTAGACCGGGTAGACGGTGCCGGCGGCGGCCAGCAGCTTCGGGTCCGGGGTGAGGGTGAGCTTCGCCCCGGCGAGGTCCACGCCGACCGCCGCCTGGCGGCCGCCCGCGGCCGGGCCGCGGACGAAGTCGTGGTCACTCACGTCGATGCCCGACGAGTCCCACATGGTCGCGGGCGGCGCGGTGAACTTCTCGGCGCCCTTGGCGTCGCGCACGTGGAGGCTGCCGTCGGCATCCTTCGTCACCTTGCCGTTCTGCACGGGCACACCGAAACCGAGCGTCGCCACGTTCTTCGCCGCCTCGGGCGTCTTGACCACGACGACCTCGTGCACGGTGTCGACGTCGACCTGGACCCGCAGGTCGACGCCGGGCAGGACCTCCGGATAGGTCGCGGTCGAGCCGGTGACGACCGGTTCGGGCAGTGCGGCGGGCCAGTCGAACCCGGCCGACGTGCCGTCGCGGGTCAGGCGCAGCAGGGGCTGCGCGCCCACGGCCTTCTCCGACTGCTTCTTGCCCGCGGAAAGCGTGATGCCGGTCGTCGCGGCCTTCGGGGCGACCACGCCGTCCTTCGGCACCAGCGTCGAGTCCGGGGTCACCCAGCCACTGCCCTGCTTGACCCGCACGGGCCGCGTGTGGCGGGTGGTCGTCATCGTGCCGCCGGGGTCGGCGAACGTCTCCGCTGTCTCGGTGGTCTGGTCCATGACCTGAACGCGCTTTCGGGCCTGCCCGGCGTACCGGGCGGCGGTGGCCTCGTCCGGCGCGGTGTCCGGGACTTGCGCGACGACGTCGGCCGCGGCCGGCGGAGGGCGCAAAAAAGCCGTGGCCGGAAAGATTCCGAAGGCCACGGCCAGCACCAGGAAAAGCACGCCACGTCTGTATCTCGGCCGCGAAGAACGCACGAAAGCCACGCGAAGATTCCCCTCACTCCGCGGCGGGACAACCCCGGGCCGCGCCCGCCTTCACGATCACCGATGATCGAAAGCAGCGGTAGCGGCCGAATGGCTTAATTCGGATCTCACATCGATCACTTGCGGCAAAACGGACATCTTTTGCCGTGACCGGGATTACTTCCCCGCGCGCGCCGCCAGGACGGCGTCGTAAAGCTCCTTTTTGGACACTCCGGCCGCCTCCGCGACCTCCGCCGCCGCGGTCTTCAGGCGCTCGCCCGCCGACACCCGGTCCGACACCTCCGAAACCAGGTCCGCCACGGACAGCTCCCTCGGCTCGGCCCCGGACAGCACCACCGTGATCTCCCCGCGAACGCCTTCCTCGGCCCACGAAGCCAGCTCCGAAAGACTCCCCCGCTTGACCTCTTCGTAGGTCTTCGTCAGCTCGCGACACACCGCCGCCCGGCGAGCGGCACCCAGCACCGAAACCGCGTCCGCCAGCAGCGACGCCAGCCGGTGCGGCGACTCGAAGAACACCGCCGTCCGCGGCTCGTCCCGAAGCGACGTGAGCCAGCGAGTCCGCTCTCCCGGCTTACGCGGCGCGAAACCCTCGAAACAAAACCGGTCGCACGGCAAACCGGACAAAGCGAGCGCCGTCGTCACCGCGGACGGGCCCGGCAGGCAGGTGACCGGGATATCCGCGGCGACGCACGCCGACACCAAGCGGAACCCCGGATCGGACACACTGGGCATACCGGCGTCCGTCACCAGCACCACCGACTCGCCCGCGCGTAACGATTCGAGCAACTTGGGCAGGCGGGCCGTCTCGACGTCTTCGTAGAAGCTCACCACCCGGCCGCGCGGGGTCACCTCCAGCGCCGACGCCAGCGAGCGGAACCTGCGGGTGTCTTCGGCCGCGATGACGTCGGCTTCCGCCAGCGCTTCGGCCAGGCGGGGCGAGGCGTCGCGGACGTCGCCGAGCGGGGTTGCGGCCAGGACCAGGCGACCGGGAAGCACCGAGGGACTCACCGGGCCAGCCTAGGCTGATCAGCGGATCCGGACGACGCACGCCCTGTCCCGCCCGTAGGATCGCCCCGTGACCGCCGTGCTGACCCGTCCCGACGACGAAAGCGTCCGGCCGGACCCGGTCGAGGCGCTCCGGCCGCCGACCGACCGCGAAGTGACCCTGCTCGGCCGCGGCATGCCGGCCGACCGGCTGCGCGGCTGGGTCGTCACCCTCGTGCTGACCGTGATCGGCGGCATCGTCCGGCTGCAGAACCTCGGCGTGCCGACGGACAAGGGCAGCCCGGTCTTCGACGAGAAGCACTACGTGCCGCAGGCGTGGCAGATGCTGCGCAACGGCGGTTACGAAGACAACTACGGCTACGAGCTGGTCGTCCACCCGCCGCTGGCCAAGCAGCTGATCGCGATCGGCGAATGGCTGTTCGGCTACAACGGCTGGGGCTGGCGGATCATGCCCGCGCTGGCCGGCACCCTCATCGTCTTCCTGACCATCCGCGTCGCCCGCCGCCTGACCCGCTCGACGCTGCTCGGCGGCATCGCCGGCATCCTCGTGATCAGCGACGGCGTGCTGCACCTGCAGTCGCGGATGGGCATGCTCGACATCTTCATCGCGCTGTTCGTGCTCGCCGCGTTCGCCTGCCTGCTCGTCGACCGCGACCAGGTGCGCACCCGGCTCGCGACGGCGGTCCGCGAGGGCTGGGTCAACGAGTCCGTGTGGGGCCCCAAGCTGGGCTTCCGCTGGTGGCGGTTCGCGACCGGGCTGATGATCGGGCTCACCTTCGGCGTCAAGTGGTCGGCGCTGTACTACATCGTCGCGTTCGGGCTGCTGTGCGTGTTCTTCGACGTCGCGGCGCGCCGCGCGGCCGGCGTCGAGCGGCCCTGGCTGGGCACGATCCGCCGGGACGTGCTGCCCGCGCTGTGGGCGATCCTGCTCATCCCGTTCCTGATGTACCTGAGCGCGTACTGGGCGTGGTTCGCGAGCGAGACCGCGACCGACCGGCACTACACCGAGATCAAGGACATCGCGCCGGGCATCTGGTCGTGGGTGCCGGCGTCGCTGCGCTCGCTCGCCGACTACACGGGCAACGTCCTGCACTTCCACGAAACGCTGGTCACGCCCAAGGACAACCCGCACCCGTGGGAGTCGAAGCCGTGGACGTGGCCGATGGGGCTGCGCCCGATGCTCTACAGCTACGACGGCGACGTCACCGGCTGCGGCGAGTCCCGCTGCGTCAGCGCGACGATGCTGATCGGCACGCCGGCGATGTGGTGGCTGGCGATCCCGATGCTGGGCTGGTCGGTGTGGCGCTCGGTGTTCCGCGCGGACTGGCGCTACGCGGCGGTGCTGGTGGGCTACCTCGGCGGGTACGTCTTCTGGTTCACCAACATCGACCGCCAGATGTACTTCTTCTACGCGACGCCGTTGGCGGCGTTCCTGGTGCTCGGGTTGACGTTGTGCCTGGGCCAGATCCTGGGCAGCGCCCGGCGCGGGTTCGAAAGACGCGGGACCGGTCTGCTCGTGGTGTCGTTGTACGTGGGCCTGGTGGTGGCGAACTTCGCCTGGCTGTGGCCGATCCTGAACGGCGTCGCGATCACCACGGGCCAGTGGGACGCCGAACGCTGGCTGCCGTCCTGGCGGTAGCTCTGGCCGACCCCGCGCCGCCGACGGCGACGACTACCTCGGGCGGGTCCGGCTCAACCTGCGGCTCAACGACGAGCTGACCGAGTTCGGCGGCCACCTCGGCCACGACATCAGGCCGGCCGCACGAGGGCGCGGGCACGCCACCGCGCTGCTGCGGGCGAGCCTGCTGGTCTGCGGCTGCGGTACTGGTGCCGGCTCAGCCCGCGAAGTAGGCCCCCGGCGTGACCCCGACGGCCCGCCGGAACGCCGCGACGAACGCGCTCGCCGAGCTGTACCCCACCCGGTGGGCCACGGTCTCCATCGACGCTCCCTGGGCCAGCAGCGGCAGCGACGCCCGCAGCCGCACCTGCGTGCGCCACGTTCCGAACGGCATCCGGCACTCGCGGACGAAGATGCGCGCCAGTGTCCGTTCCGCCGCTCCGACGTCCCGCCCGAACTCCGCCAGGCCGCGCGGGTCCGCCGGGTTCGCCAGGACCGCCCGCTCGACGTCCCGCGCCCGCGGGTCGGCCGGGGACGGCACCACGATCGGGACCACGTCCAGCGGCTCCAGCAGGTCGAACGCCACGGCCTCGGCGCGCAGCCGCGCCGCCGGGGCCACGCTGTCGCCGGTCAGGTACTCCAGGAGCTCGCGCAGCAACGGCCGGACCACGACCAGCCGTGGCGACGGCCACGACACCGGGGACAACGCGGGGTCGGCGTAGATGCCGCGCAGCGCCGCCCGGCCGAGCGCGCCCGTGCGGTGCTGGATGCCCGCGGGCATCCACAGCGCCCGCGTCGGCGGGAGGACCCAGCCCGCGTCGCCGGACTTGACCGCGACGACTCCGCTGGCCGACCAGACCAGCTGGTGCACCGGGTGCTCGTGCCACGGGAACCACGTGCCGGCGGGCAGGTCGACCTCGCCGAGGAGCATGGCTTGGCTGTTTCGCGACATCGTTTGTCAGGCTATCGGCTACCGGTCACCGACGGGGCGTCCTAGCGTCGGACGCATGCCGATGAACCTGATCCACCGCAAGATCTGCAGCTCGGAGAAGTGGGCGGCCACCGTCGAGGAACGCCTGGCGCCGTGGCTGAAGGACCGCGACCTGGGCGACGACGTGCTCGAGATCGGGCCCGGGTTCGGCGCCACCACGAAGGTGCTGCTCGACGCCGTTCCGAAGCTGACGGTGCTGGAGATCGACCCCGCGTCGACCGAGCTGCTGAGGGCGAAATACGGCGACCGCGCCGAGGTCGTCGA
This sequence comes from Amycolatopsis sp. NPDC005961, assembly GCF_040629235.1. Classification (NCBI taxonomy): domain Bacteria; kingdom Bacillati; phylum Actinomycetota; class Actinomycetes; order Pseudonocardiales; family Pseudonocardiaceae; genus Amycolatopsis; species Amycolatopsis sp. NPDC005961. The sequence continues at coordinate 80,691 of NZ_JBEXVF010000020.1, forward strand.
GGGCAGCGGCGCGGAGATGCCCTTCGCCGACCGCCGGTTCTCGGCCGTCGTGTGCTTCACGATGCTGCACCACGTGCCGACCCGCGCACTGCAGGACGCGATCTTCGCGGAAGCCGCGCGGGTCCTGCGCCCGGGCGGCACGTACTGCGGCAGCGACGGCCAGCTCAACTTCCGCTTCCGGCTCCTGCACATCGGCGACACGATGAACGTCATCGACGCGACGACGTTCCCCGGCCGGCTCGAGAAGGCCGGGTTCGAGCAGGTCAGCGTGGACTTGCGGCCGAAGGAGCTGCTGATCTTCTCGGCCGTCAAGCCGGGCTAGCGGCGCGGCAGCTGGCCCCCCGGCTGACGCGGCACCACCCGCGTCACCGGACCATCGGCAGACTTCCCCGCCCTCGACAGCCAGCCCTCGACCTCACGCCGCACCGCGTTCAACGTCGGGCGGCGCCGCGGCTCCGGGTCCAGCGAAGCCGCCAGCAGGCGAGCGTGCGCACTTCGCTGCGGCAGGCGAGTCACCGGCTCGGCCCGGGCCGCCGCCATCAACGCCGCCATCGGGGTCTCGCGGGTTCCGCGCGGGGGCTGGCCCGACAGCGCGTAGCTGATCGTCGCCGCCAGCTGCCACGCGTCCGACGCCGGGGACGCCGTCGCGCCCATCGCCTGCTCCGGGGCCACGAAGTCGGGCGTGCCGATCATCATGCCGGTCGCCGTCATCTTCGAGTCGCCCTGGCTGCGGGCGATGCCGAAGTCGATCAGGTGGGCCAGGCCGCTCGGGTCGAGGATGACGTTCGACGGCTTGATGTCGCGGTGCAGGACGCCCTTCTCGTGCGCCGCGGCGAGCGCGCCCGCCATCGTCGCCCACAGGCGGCCGGCGGCGACGTCGTCGAGCGGGCCCTGGCCGTCGACCAGCTCGGCCAGCGGACGGCCCTCGAGGTACTCCATCACCAGCGCGAGCCCGTCCGGCTCCTCGGCGAGGTCGTACACCTTGACGCAGTTGGGGTGGCTGACCACGGCCAGCGCCCGGGCCTCGCGCTGCATGCGCTCGGCGGTGTCGCGGTCCGGCGCGTGCGCGATCTTCAACGCGACCGTGCGGTTGAGCTGGGTGTCGACGGCCTGCCAGACCGTGCCGAAGCCACCCGCGCCGAGCTGCTTGACGCGCCGGTAGCGGCTGCCGCCGGCGTTGCGCGAGCCGGGCGGCGGCGGGATCGGGCCCGGGGCCGCGGCGAGCGCGCCGGCCATCGGCGGGGGCTCGGGCGCGGCCGCGAGCGCCGTCTTCGGGTACGGCCGGTTGACCGGGGGTGGCGGAGGCGGCGGCGGGGTCGGGCGCGGCTGGACCTGCGACGGCGGCGGCCCCTGCGGCTCCTGGTCGCGGCGCGGCGGCACGTCCGGCCGGTTGATCACCGACCACGGCGGCGGCCCGACCATCGCGACCGGGATCAGGCCCAGCACGCTGAACGGCAGGAAACCCAGGAAGAAGTGCAGCGCGGTGTTGGCCTCCATGCCGACGCTGAACACGAGCATCGCGGCGAACGGGATCCAGAACAGCCGGGACGGCCACTTCGGGCCGCGGCGGAAGGCCGTGCGGCCCTGCAGCATCACGAACAGCAGCGAACCGGCGCCGAGCACGACGAAGGCCACCAGGTAGACGAAGACCGGGAGGTCGTCGGGGCCGGTGCTGCCGGCGGAAAAGACGTCGAAGACGGTCTGCCGCCCGCCCAGGTACGACTTCTGGTTGTCCACCCAGCAGAAGCCGCTGGTCAGCGTGGTCGTCTCCGCCTTGGACAGGCCGGACTTCTGGCCCGCGAACTCCGCCCGGAAGACCCCCGACACGCCGTTCGACAGCAACCACGGCAGTACCAGGGCGCTGAACAGCCCGATCGCGCCGAAGACCCCCAGCGTCGTGGCGTCGTACCGGTTGCCCGTGCCCTTCCGGATGATCGCCACGGCCAGCGCGCCGATCGGCGGCAGCAGTGCGACGAGCGCGCCGGCCGCACTCGTGGCCCAGACCCAGTCGCCGGGGCAGAAGCCCGGGCCGAACAAGGAATGGGCTAGCGAGAGCAACGCGCTCGCGAGTCCGTTCACCGCCGGGCTCCCCTCACTGTCCGTATTCGCTTGGTACCGCCACACGGCGTTTTCCTGCGGTCCAGCTTAGGACGCAGCCGGCCGCCGTGAGGTTGCCGGGTCTTCAGCGTGCCCGGAATCCGGCGAGCCCGCCGCCCGCGCGTCATGATGGGGTCGGAGCGGACGTCCGACGCGAAGGAGCGGGAATGGGTGCGTACTCCGAGGCCTACCAGCGGAGCCTGACCGAGCCGGACGCGTTCTGGCTGGAAGCGGCCGGGAAAATCAGCTGGACGAAGGCGCCGGAACGGGCCCTGGACGACTCGAACCCACCCTTCTACCGGTGGTTCCCGGACGCCGAGCTGAACACCTCCTACAACGCGCTCGACCGGCACGTCGAGGCCGGCCAGGGCGGCCAGGCCGCACTGATCTGGGACTCTCCCGTGACCGGACGGCAACGCACCTACACCTACGAAGAGCTGCGGGACGCGGTCGCCCGGTTCGCCGGTGCGCTCAGCTCCCTGGGGGTCACGAAGGGTGACCGGGTGATCGTCTACCTGCCGATGGTGCCCGAAGCCGCGATCGCGATGCTGGCCTGCGCGCGAATCGGCGCGGTGCACTCCGTGGTCTTCGGCGGCTTCGCTCCGAAGGAGCTCGCGGCACGGATCGAGGACGCGAAACCCAAGGTCATCCTGGCGGCATCCTGCGGCATCGAGCCAACGCGGGTGGTCGAGTACAAGCCGATCATCGACAGCGCCCTCGGCATGACCGAGCACCAGCCGGACCACGTCGTCGTGCTGCAGCGCGAGCAGGCGCCGGCCCAGCTGACCGGCCGTGACCTCGACTGGGACGAGCTGGCGGCCGGTGCGACCCCGGCGGACCCGGTGCCGGTCGCCGCCACCGACCCGCTCTACATCCTCTACACGTCCGGGACCACCGGGAAGCCGAAGGGCGTCGTGCGCGACACCGGCGGCCACGCGGTCGCGCTCGCCTACTCGATGGACGCGGTCTACGACGTCCACGCCGGCGACATCTGGTGGACGGCCTCCGATGTCGGCTGGGTCGTCGGGCACTCCTACATCGTGTACGCGCCGCTGCTGGTCGGCGCGACGACCGTGCTCTACGAAGGCAAGCCGGTCGGCACGCCGGACGCGGGCGCGTTCTGGCGCGTCATCGCCGAGCACGGCGTCCAGGCGCTGTTCACCGCGCCGACCGCGCTGCGGGCGATCAAGAAGGTCGACCCGGACGCCCGCGAGCTGGAGAAGTACGACCTCAAGGCGTTCAAGACACTGTTCATGGCCGGCGAGCGGCTCGACCCGGAGACCCACCACTGGGCGCACGAGAAGCTCGGCACGCCGGTGATCGACCACTGGTGGCAGACCGAGACCGGCTGGCCGATCGCGGCCAACCCGCGTGGCCTGGAGCCCATGGAGGTCAAAGCCGGGTCCGCGACCAAGCCCGTCCCCGGCTGGGACGTCCGGATCCTCGACCAGGCCGGCGACGAGCTGCCGGCCGGCCGCGAAGGCGCCATCACGGTGAAGCTGCCGCTGCCGCCGGGCTCGCTGCCGACGCTGTGGGGCGACGACGAGCGCTACCGCGAGGCCTACCTCTCCCGCTACGACGGCTACTACCTGACCGGCGACTCCGGCTACCTCGACGAAGACGGCTACCTGTTCGTCATGGGCCGCACCGACGACGTCATCAACGTCGCCGGGCACCGGCTTTCGACGGGTTCGATGGAGGCCGTGCTGGCCTCGCACCCGGCCGTCGCCGAGTGCGCCGTCATCGGCGTCGCCGACCAGCTCAAGGGCCAGCTGCCGCGCGGGTTCGTCGTGCTGAAGGCGGGTGCGGACATCCCCGAGGAGCAGCTGCGCGACGAACTGGTGGCCATGGTCCGCCGGGACATCGGGCCGGTCGCCGCGTTCCGCGATGTGTCCATTGTGGACGCACTGCCGAAGACGCGGTCCGGGAAGATCCTGCGCAAGACCATGCGCGCGATCGCCGACGGCCGCGACGAAGCCGTGCCCTCGACCATCGAGGACCCCGGCGTGCTCGACGCGATCCGGGCCGCCCTTCGTTAAGAGCTGTTCCAAATGCACCGGCTGGTCTGTACCTTTGGGAGGGAGTCCCCGACCGGAGGTGCCCTGATGCGCTTGTCCAGAGCCGTCTCGACCGCGGCGATCGTGAGTCTGACGGCAGTCGGCCTGCCCGCCGCCGCGGTGGCTGCCCCGGCCGCGCCGGAACGGAGCGTGACCGACGTCGTCCCCGCGCCCGTCTCGGCGAAGGCCTATCCGCGGGGTGGCTTCAAGCTGACGCCGTTCACCGTCATCAGCGCCGACCGCGGCGCCGGCCAGGTCGCGGACTACCTGCGCGGCCTGCTGCGCCCGGCCACCGGGTACCCGCTGCCGGTCGTGCCGCGGCCGGGAGGCCTGCCCGCGATCTCGTTGCAGCTGGGCCACGACTCCCGGATCGGCACCGAGGGTTACGAACTCAAGGTCACCCACGACGGCGTCTCCCTGAAGGCCAACACGGCGGACGGGCTCTTCGACGGCGTCCAGTCGCTGCGGCAGCTGCTGCCGTCGGCGATCGACGCGAAGCGCGTCCAGCACCGGACGTGGACGGTCGCCGGTGGCACGATCCTCGACTACCCGCGCTTCGGCGAGCGCGGCGCGATGCTCGACGTCGCCCGGCACTTCTTCAAGCCGGACCAGGTCAAGCTGTACATCGACCAGATCGCCCAGTACAAGATCAACACCCTGCACCTGCACCTCGCCGACGACCAGGGCTGGCGCATCGAGATCAAGAGCTGGCCGAAGCTCGCGACGGTCGGCGGCAAGACGGCGGTCGACGGCGACCCGGGCGGCTACTACACGCAGGCGCAGTACAAGGACATCGTCGCGTACGCGGCGTCGCGGCACATCACGGTGATCCCGGAGATCGACATGCCGGGCCACACGAACGCGGCGCAGTCGACGTACGCGGAGCTGAACTGCGACGGCAAGGCCGTCCCGGTCCGCACGGACACCGAGGTCGGCTACAGCTCGCTGTGCATCTCCTCGCCGACCACGTACAAGTTCGTCGAGGACGTCGTCCGCGAGCTGGCGGCCATCACCCCGGGCCAGTACCTGCACATCGGCGGCGACGAGGCCCACGCGACGCCGCCCGCGGACTACCTGACCTTCCAGCGGAAGGTGCAGCCGATCGTCGCCAAGTACGGCAAGAAGGTCACCGGCTGGCACGAGATCGCCAAGTCGGACCTGCCGGTGTCGGCCGTCCCGCAGTACTGGGACTTCGGCGGCGACAACGAGTCCGTCGCGGCCGCCGCGGCCCGGGGCAACAAGATCCTGATGTCGCCGGCGAACTTCGCTTACCTGGACATGAAGTACACCGAGCAGACGCCGCTGGGCCAGGACTGGGCGGCCCTGGTCGAGGTCAAGGACGGGTACAACTGGGATCCCGCGTCGCTGGTGACGGGCGTCGGCGAGAAGTCGGTCGCGGGCGTCGAGGCGCCGCTGTGGACCGAGACGATCCGGACGAGCAACGACATCGAATACATGGCGTTCCCGCGGCTGCCCGGCATCGCGGAGATCGGCTGGTCCCCGAAGTCGACGCACAACTGGGACGCCTACCGCGCGCGGCTGGCCAAGCAGTCGCCGCGCTGGGTGACCCAGGGCATCGACTTCTACCGGAGCCCGCAGGTCGACTGGAAGTAAGCGGTCGTGAGTGAGAAACAGTGTTCCAACACTGTTTCTCACTCACGACAGTCTTGCGCCGATGGCTCGTCTGGCCAGCGCGTACGCGTGGGTGCCGCCGTTGAGCACCGAGTCCGCGTTGGCCGCGCGGCCCAGCGCGTGCAGCTCGAACGCCAGCACTTCCGCGTCGGTGTCCAGGTGACCGAGTTTGACCGCTTCGACGGCCGTCTCGCGGATGAACTCGGCGAACGCGTTGCTCGCCGCCGCCACCGCGTCGTGCACCCGGCCCGGGCGCGCGTCGAACTCCGCGCCGGTGTTGAAGAAGAAGCAGCCGCCCGGGAACACGCGCTTTTCCGAGTACTCCAGCCAGTTTTCGCAGATCGCGCGCAGCCGCGGCAGGCCCGGCGGCACGTCCGAAGCGGGCGTCACGACGTGCGAGCGGAAGATCTCGAAGGCCGCCTCGACCGTCGCGAGCTGCAAGTCCTCCTTCGAGCCGAACAGCGCGAACACGCCGCTCTTGCTCAGCTCCAGCTCGGTGGCCAGCCGGCCGAGAGACAGCCCCTCCAGGCCGTCCACCGACGCGACGTCCACCGCCCGGCGCAGCACCAGGCGGCGGGTCGCGTCGCCGCGGGCGACCCGGCCGTCAACCGGCACGCCGCGCCCGCCAGCGGTCCACTGTGGACTGGATGCCCGCGCTCCACTGCTCCGCCAGCCCCGGCGTGGCCAGCACGCGGTCGGCGAAGTCCAGCGCCGCCCCGACGCGCTCCGGCGGCAGCTGCCCGTAGTTCGCGAACGAGATGACGTACACCTCCGCGACCGTCGGCGCGTCCGCGCGCTCGACCAGCTCGACCGCGCCCGACGTCGGCACGACGCCGGGCCGCAGCACGCGCAGGTACCAGCCGCTGCGCAGGGAGTCGATCATCGCCGGGGCGATGTCCTTGCGGTCGGTCTTCATCGCGAGCTTGTAGCACGGCGACCGCGGCTGCGAGACCTGCACGAGCGCGTCACCCCAGGCCCAGACGTCCCCGATCCGCACGTCGTCCTCGGTCAGCCCGGACAGCGAGATGTTCTCGCCGAAGTCGGCCGTCGCCACCTCGAAGCCGTCCTCGCGCCAGGCCGCGTAGTGCTCCGCCGGGTAGACGTAGACCGCCTTGTCGGGACCGCCGTGCACGGTGAGGTCGGCCTGCCGGTCGCCGTCGAGGTTCAGCTCGGTCAGGTTCAGCTCCGGCGCCGTGACCAGCGCCTTGGTGATCCCGCTCAGCACCGGCGCCTCGCGCCGGTACCCCAGGACGCTCGGTTCCCCCACGTAAACGCTGTCGACGTTCATGTCGCCGAATATAGCACGACCGTTCGTATTGTTTACCGTCTCTAAGCTGGCGGCCATGGAACTGCTCGACCAGGCCCGCGCCCACGTCGACTCCGGCGCCTTCTTCACCGAACTTGCCCGGCTCGTCGCCTACCCCACGGTCAGCGACGCCCCAGAAGGCCGGGAAGCGATCCAGGCCTACCTCGACGAAGTCCTGACGCCCGCGTTGACCGGTCTCGGCTGCGACGTCTCCCAGCACCCCAACCCGGACTCGGCGGGCGGGCCGTTCCTGGTCGGCGTCCGCGTCGAGTCGCCCGAGCTGCCGACGCTGCTCTGCTACGGCCACGCCGACGTCGTCGGGGAAGCGGGCAAGTGGAGCGACGGCCTGGACCCGTGGACGCTGACCGCGGACGGCGACCGCTGGTACGGCCGCGGCACCGCCGACAACAAGGGCCAGCACCTGATCAACCTGACGGCGTTGCGCCTGCTCCTCGAAGCACGCGGCCAGCTCGGCTTCAACCTGAAGTTTCTCTTCGAGACCGGCGAGGAGATCGGCTCACCGGGTCTCGACGAGTTCGCGTCGCAGCAGAAGGATCTGCTCGAAGCCGACGTCCTCATCGCCTCCGACGGCCCGCGCCTCGACGCGGCCACGCCGACGCTGTTCCTCGGCGCGCGCGGCGGAATCCGGATCGACCTGGACGTCGACCTGCGCCCGGGCGGCGCCCACTCCGGCAACTGGGGCGGCATCCTGCGCAACCCGGCCACGACGCTGGCCGCGGCGATCGCGAGCCTCGTCGACGGCCACGGCCGCATCCAGGTGCCCGCGCTGCTGCCGCCGGAACTGGCGGAGTCCGTCCGCGAAGCGCTGGCCGACGTCGTCGTCGACGCGCCGGACGAAGGCTGGGGCGACTCGCGGCTCAGCCCCGCCGAGCGGCTCTACGGCTGGAACACCCTGGAGGTGCTGGCGCTCGACGCCGGGAACGCCGACCGCCCGGTCAACGCCATCCCCGGCCGCGCCCGCGCGGTGCTGCAGCTGCGGTACGTCGCAGGCACCGACGTCGGCGACGTCACCGCGACGGTCCGGGAACACCTTGCCGCGCAAGGGTTCCCGATGATCAAGGTGACCACCCACGCCAGCTTCAAAGCCAGCCGCACGCCGGTCGACGACCCGTGGGTGGCCTGGGCGCGACAGGCCCTCGACGCCGTTGTCGAGAAGCCCGTCGCCCTCCTGCCCAGCTTCGGCGGCGGCCTGCCCAACCACGTCTTCACCGACGTCCTCGGGCTGGCGACACTGTGGCTGCCGCACTCCTACCCGGGCTGCCTGCAGCACGCGCCGGACGAGCACCTGCTCGCCCCGGTCGCCCGGGAGGGGCTGGTGCTCGCTACGGCGTTGTTCGGCGCTATCGGTTCAGCGCCGCCGACTCTTCGTCGGTGAGCAGCCGCGAGCGGATCAGGAAGCGCACGCCTTCGGGCGCCTCCAGGGAAAACCCGCTGCCGCGACCCGGCACGACGTCGATCGTCAGGTGCGTGTGCTTCCAGTACTCGAACTGCGGTCCGGACATCCAGACCGGCACGTCGGCGATGCCGTCGACCTCCAGCGAGCCGAGGGACACGTCCGACGCGCCGATGCGAAACTCGCCGGCCGGGTAACACATCGGGGCGCTGCCGTCGCAGCACCCGCCGGACTGGTGGAACATCACCGGCCCGTGGACCGACACCAGCTGCCGCAGGAGGTCCGCGGCCGCCGGTGTCAGGTCTACTCGCCGGGTCATCAGAAGAACCCGAGCGCCTGGTCCGAGTAGGAGACCAGCATGTTCTTCGTCTGCTGGTAGTGGTCCAGCATCATCTTGTGGTTCTCGCGGCCGATGCCGGACGCCTTGTAGCCGCCGAAGGCCGCGTGCGCCGGGTAGGCGTGGTAGTTGTTCACCCAGACGCGGCCCGCCTGGATGTCGCGGCCGGCGCGGTAGGCGGTGTTGCCGTCGCGGGACCAGACACCGGCGCCGAGACCGTACAGCGTGTCGTTGGCGATCTTCATGGCGTCGTCGTAGTCGTCGAACTTCGCCACCGACAGCACCGGGCCGAAGATCTCCTCCTGGAAGATGCGCATCTTGTTGTCGCCCGCGAACACCGTCGGCTCGACGTAGTAGCCGCCGGACAGCTCGCCGCCGAGGTCGGTGCGCGCACCGCCGGTGAGGATCTCGGCGCCCTCCTGCTTGCCGATGTCGATGTAGGACAGGATCTTCTCGAGCTGGTCGTTGGAGGCCTGCGCGCCGATCATCGTGTCGGTGTCGAGCGGGTGGCCTTGCTTGATGCCGCGGACGCGCTCGATCGCGTCACCCAGGAACTTGTCGTAGATGCCGCTCTGGATCAGCGCCCGCGACGGGCACGTGCAGACCTCGCCGTTGTTCAGCGCGAAGAGCGCGAAGCCCTCCTGCGCCTTGTTGTAGAAGTCGTCGTTGCGTGCGGCGACGTCGTCGAAGAAGATGTTCGGGCTCTTGCCGCCCAGCTCGACGGTCACCGGGATGATGTTCTCGCTGGCGTACTGCAGGATCAGCCGTCCGGTGGTGGTCTCGCCGGTGAAGGCGACCTTGCGGACCCGGTTGCTCGACGCCAGCGGCTTCCCCGCCTCGACGCCGAAGCCGTTGACGATGTTGACCACGCCCGGCGGGATCAGGTCGCCGATGATCGAGAACAGCAGGTGGATCGACGCCGGCGTCTGCTCGGCCGGCTTGAGCACGATCGCGTTGCCCGCGGCCAGCGCCGGGGCGAGCTTCCAGACGGCCATCAGGATCGGGAAGTTCCACGGGATGATCTGCGCGACCACGCCGAGCGGCTCGTGGAAGTGGTAGGCGACGGTGTTCTCGTCGATCTGCGAGATGCCGCCCTCCTGGGCGCGCAGCGCGCCGGCGAAGTAGCGGAAGTGGTCGATGGCCAGCGGGATGTCGGCGGCGAGGGTCTCGCGGACCGCCTTGCCGTTCTCCCACGCCTCGGCGACCGCGATCGCCTCGAGGTTCTGCTCCATCCGGTCGGCGATCTTGAGCAGGATCCCGGCGCGTTCCTCGACCGACGTCCGGCCCCAGGCCGGCGCCGCGCCGTGGGCGGCGTCCAGCGCCTTCTCGACGTCCTCGGCGGTACCGCGCGCGATCTCGCAGAAGGCCTTCCCGGTGACGGGGGTCGGGTTTTCGAAGTACTGGCCGCTCGCGGGCGGTACGTACTCGCCGCCGATGTAGTGGTCGTAGCGCGACTCGTAGCTGACGACGCTGCCTTCGGTGTTCGGTGCGGCGTACTGGACCATCTTCCCTGCCTCGTTGCTCGGAGTGACGGTGTGCTGGTGGCGGCGAACGTAAGCGGGGCGACGTTGCACGCGCGTTGCACGGCCGCGCACCGGCTATCTACGCTGGTGAACGTGGCAGAGGCGCCCGAACCGGAGCTGCTGCGCGACCCCGAGTCGTACGCGCGGCTGCTGGAGCACGTCCGCGAGGCGGTGCTCCAGGGCGTTCCCGGGCCCCGGCCGCCACGCTCGGTCGTCTCCGACTCGTGGAACCGCTCGCTCGCGGCGCGCGTCGACCCGGACGAGGGCGAGGCCCCGTTCGTCTTCGACACCGAAGCCCTCGCTTCACTGCGTGAAGCCCATCCGCTGGCACCGGTGCTGCCGGTGCTCCGGCAGATGCTGGTGAGCATCGCCGACGACGCCGAGCACGTGATGATCGTGACCGACGCCGACGGCCTGATCCTGTGGCGCGAGGGCGAGACGGCGCAACTCCTGCGCGGCGACCGCGTCGGCCTCACCGAAGGCACGCGCTGGAGCGAAGCGGCGATCGGCACGAACGCCATGGGGACGGCGCTCGCGACCGGCGAGCCGGTGCAGATCCACTCGGCCGAGCACCTGGTCCGGCGCTACCACACGTGGACGTGCGCGGCGGCGCCCGTGCGCGACCCCGAGACCGGTGTGCTGCTCGGCTCCATCGACGTCAGCGGGCCGCTGCGCACGGTCCACCCGGCGATGATCTCCCTGGTCACGGCCACGGCGCAGCTCGCCGAGGGCCAGCTGCGCGCCCACCTCGCGGTCCGCGACGAGCGCCTGCGGCGCGTCAACATGCCGCACCTGGAATCCCTGCGCGGACGCCCCGGCGCCCTGCTCTCGGCGGGCGGCCGGGTGCTGGCCGCCCAGGCGTGCCTGCTGCCGTCCACAGTGGACGTCCGGCGCGGCGGCGGGACGGTCGCGCTCTCCGACGGCCGCCTCGCGACCGTGGAGCCCCTCGCCGAGGGCTACCTCCTCCGGCTTTCCGCCGGCGGTGCGGGGCAGCGCTCCCGCCTGCGCCTCGGCTACCTTTCCGACGGCGCGCATTCGACCACTGTGGACGGTCGCGAAGTACCGGTGACGTTGCGGCACGCGGAGATCCTGACCCTGCTGGCCCTGCACCCGAACGGCCTGTCCGCGGAACGGCTGGCGCTGCAGCTCTACGGCGAAACGGGCAACCCCGTGACGGTCCGCGCGGAGATCCACCGCCTGCGCTCCCAGCTGGGCGCGCAGGTGGTGCAGACGCGCCCGTACCGCCTGGCGGCCGACGTCGACGCCGACTTCGTCCGGGCGCGAACGTCGTTGCGCACCGGTTCGCCGGCCGACGTCCTGCGCGTCTTCCGCGGGCCGCTGCTGCCGGAGTCGGAAGCGCCCGCGGTCCGCGAGGAGCGCGAGTCCCTCACGGCGCAGGTCCGCCAGGTGGCGTTGAACAGCGAAGACCCGGGCGTGCTGTGGTCGTTCTGGGAGACGGCGTGCGGGGCCGACGACCTCGCGGTGCTGGACGCCCTGCTGGAGACGCTCCCGGCGGCCGACCCGCGGCGGGCCGCCGTCTCGGCCCACCGCGCCCGGCTCGCCTGAGGCGTCAGGGCTCGAGGTCGGCCACGCCCCGGCCGGTCGCCATGTCGAACGGCACCGAAGCCTGGTCGTGGACGATGACCCAGCCGTCCTCCCGCTTCCGCAGGACGAACGTGGCGCGGACCCACATGCCTTTCGTCGCCGTTCCGTCGCGCAGGGTGCCGCTGACCCGGCCGAAGCCGTGTCCGACGGCCAGGTCCGTGCTCACGATGAGCGTGAGGTCGCGCAGCTCGTAGTCCACCTTTTCGAAGAGGGTGAAGACCTTGGCCCAGTTCTTCAGTTTCGCGTCGATCCCGACGTGCTGCAGCGGCGGCTCGACGTCGAAGGACACGACGTCCTCGGCGTAGACCCGCCTGAGCGCGTCGAGGTCCTTGGCTCGCAGCCCTTCGACGATCTCACCGATGTGCTGCCCGACTTCCGATTCGAGTGTCATGCCAGTACGACGGAGCGCCCCGCCGGATTGTGACGACCCGAAGTAGACAGCGTCTACATAAGTTTGATAGACAGTGTCCACAAGGTGAACCACGGGTTACGGAGATCGGAATGAGCTACCACCGTTTCGTCGTCCTCGGCGACAGCTGCGCCGAAGGTCTCGACGACCCGTACCCGGACCAGCGCGCCTACCGGGGCTGGGCGGACTTCGTCGCCGCGCGCCTCGCGCAGGACGAGCCCGGCTTCCGGTACGCCAACCTGGCGGTCCGCGGACGGCGGCTCGACCAGATCGTCCCCGAGCAGGTGCCCGCCGCGACGCGCCTCGAACCCGACCTCATCGCGCTCTTCGGCGGCGGCAACGACGTCATGAGCCGCGGCTGGGACGCGCGGACCGTCGCCCGGCGGGTCGACGCCGCGATCCGGGCCTGCACCGAGATCTCGCCCACCGTCGTCACCTTCACCCTCAGCGACATCTCCCACCGGATGCCGCTCGGACGCCGGATGCGGCCGCGGATCGTCGCGCTCAACGAGGCCATCCGCGAAGCCGCCGTCAGCTACGGCGCGCAGCTCATCGACCTCTGGCCCGACCAGGCCGTCACCGACTCGCGGTACTTCGGCGCCGACCGGCTCCACCTCTCCACGCACGGCCACCGGCGGCTCGCCGCGTACGTCCTCGGCCTGCTCGGCGTCAGCCACGACCCCGCCTGGCTCGACCCGCTGCCCGGCGTCGCGGCGCCGGGGAGCTGGCGCGCCGACGCGCACTGGCTGCTGCGCGAGGTCCTGCCGGTCGCTGTGACCCGCACGCGCAACCGGATGATCGGCCGCCAGCCCGGCGACGGCTTCTTCCCGAAGCGCCCGGACCTGCTCCCCATGACCCGGGACGAGGCATGGGCACCCGGCAACGCCTGATCGACACCGCGTCCGAGCTGCTGGCCGGCGAAGGCGTCGACGCGGTGACGTTGCGCGGGATAGCCAAGGCCGCCGGCGTGTCGCACGGCGCCCCGCTGCGGCACTTCTCGGGCCGCGCCGAACTGCTGTCCGCCGTGGCGACGCGCGGGTACGCCGACCTGCTCTCGCGCCGGGAGACGCTGCCGGGGAACTCGCCGCGCGAGCGGCTGACGGCCGCCTGTCACAGCTACCTCGACTTCGCGCTGGCCAACCCGGCGATGTTCGAGCTGATGTTCCGCCGCGACCTGGTCGATCCGGACGACCCGGCGCTCTCGGCGGCGGCGAGCGCGGTGTTCGACACCTTCGCCGTGCTGGTGGCGGCGGTGCCGACGCCGCTCGCGCGCTCGGGCGCCGACCTGCGGCTGGTCGCCGCTTCGCTGTGGGCCGCGCTGCACGGGCTCGCGCAGCTGTGGCTGTGGGGCGGGCTGGCCGGCGCGAGCTTCGCACCGTCGCCGGAGTCGGCGCTGGCCGTCACGCTCGACGCGTACCTGAACTGAACGCCCGACATCGCCGCGGGCGCACCCCCAAGCTCAGCGCCCAACCTCGCCGCGGGCACACCGCTACTGAGCGCCCGGCGAAGAGGGCGCACCAAAGCCCTCCCCCTTGCCTTGGGTTGGGACCCCCTCTCCACCGAGCCGGGCGAGGTTAGCGATGAGTGACCACGCAGCGGAAGCAACCGGCGACGCAGTGCTGGGTAAACCTTGGCGGTACTCCTCGGGGTCCGCCTACCGCGAAAGATCGACCAGGTAGCTTCGCAGCGTGCCGGGACTCCTTCGCGCGCGGCCGCGGCTCGCCGACGCCGTGCTCGCGGTCGTCGTCGCGGCCTACCAGCTCGTCGGCGCCACCGACCTCGGCGGGCACTTCGGCGACCACGCGCGACCCCTCGGCCTGGTCCTCGCCGCCGTGAGCGCGCTGCCGCTCGCGGCGCGCCGCCGGTTCCCGATCTCGGCCCTGGCCGCCTGCGTCGTCCTGATGGGCCTGTTCTACGGCCTCGGTTTTCGGTCGCAGCTCGGCCAGCTCAGCGTGGTCGTGGCCGCGTACACGGTGTGGGCGCACTGCCGGTTCCGGGACGCGCTGGCCGTGACGCTGCTCGGCCTGGCCGCCTACGAGACGTCGATGCTGTCCGGCAGCCCGGTTTCCCCGGTCGGCGACTCGCTCCTGGCGCTGCTGCTCGCCGCCGGGGTCGCGGCGATCGGGCGCACCGCCTACGTGCGCAGCCACCGCTTGCGCGACGCCGAGCACGAGGCCGAGGAGGCCGTCGCCGAGGAGCGCGTCCGGATCGCGCACGAGCTGCACGACGTCGTCTCGCACCACCTTTCGGTGATCTCGGTGCAGGCCAACCTCGCGCGGTACGTCTTCGAATCGTCGCCGGACACCGCGCGCACGGCGCTGGACACGATCACCGGCACGACCACCGAAGCGCTCGACGAGCTGCGACGCCTCCTCAGCGTCCTCCGCCCGCCGCAGCACGCGCCGGCGGAGTACCGGCCCCAGCCCGGGCTCGCCGACCTGGACGCGCTCGCCGCGCGGGTCCGCGAGGCCGGGATCCCGGTCGAGGTGAGCGTCACCGGCGAGCCGCGGACGTTGCCGCCGGGCCAGCAGCTGTGCGCGTACCGCGTCGCACAGGAAGCGCTGACGAACGTGCTCAAGCACGCCGGTTCGGCCGCTTCGCTGGTCCTCGAATACGGGCCTTCGCAGCTGGTGCTCAGCGTGACGGACGCGGGCGGGCGCGAGGTGACGCCGAACCCGGCCGGGCACGGGCTGGTCGGCATGCGCGAACGCGCCCGGATGTACGGTGGCGTGATCGAGATCGGTCCCCGGGAGCCGGCCGGGTTCGCCGTCGTGCTGACCCTGCCGTACCCGAGCCGCCCGTCGCCCGAACCGCAGGAGCCCGAGTGACCAGCGTGCTGGTGGTCGACGACCAGGACCTCGTCCGCGCCGGGTTCGCCGCGCTACTCGCCGCGGTGCCGGGCATCGACGTCATCGGCGAAGCGCGCGACGGGCTCGAGGCCGTCTCGAAGGCGGCGGCACTGAGGCCGGACGTCGTCCTGATGGACATCCGGCTGCCCGAGCTGGACGGCGTGCGGGCGACCGAGCGGATCCTCGCGGCGCCGCCGCCGCGCCCCAGCGTGCTCATGCTGACGGTGTTCGACCTCGACGAGTACGTCTACGCGGCGTTGCGCGCGGGCGCGTCCGGCTTCCTGCTCAAGGACAGCCCGCCGGAGACGCTGGTCGCGGGCATCCACGCGGCCGCCCGCGGCGACATGCTGTCCGGCCCGGCCATCACCCGCCGGCTGGTGGAGGCGTTCACCGCGGCCCGGCCCGCCGCCGCGCCGGAACTGCCGGGACTGACCGACCGCGAGCGCGAGGTGCTGGAGTTCGTCGGCACGGGCGCGACGAACGGCGACATCGCGGCCGAGCTGCGCGTCAGCGAGGCGACGGTGAAGACGCACCTCAACCGGCTGATGGCCAAGCTGGGCATTTCGAGCCGGGCGCAGGCGGTGGTCGTGGCGTACGAAACCGGGCTCGTGTCGCCGGGCGACACGCGCACCCGGTGCACGCGTCCGAACACCTGATCGAATACCCTCCCTCCATGACCGAGTCAGACCCGCAGCTCGAGCGCATCCGCAAGCTGCTGGCCAAGGCCGAGGACCCGGCGGTCACCGAGGCGGAGGCCGAGGCTTACAACACGAAGGCCGCCGAGCTGGTCGCGCGCTACGGGATCGACCAGGCGATGCTCGCCGCGTCCGGTGCGAACTCCGACGAGATCGGGACGCTGAAGATCCCGATGAACGACCCGTACAGCCGCGACAAGGCGAGCCTGCTGACCTCGGTCGCCTACCCGCTGCGCTGCCGGACGCTGCTGCACCGCTTCGGCCAGAAGGTCGACAGCGTCACCGTGTTCGGCTTCAAGTCCGACCTCGGCCGGGTCGAGCTGCTGTTCACCAGCCTGCTGCTGCAGGCGAGCACGCAGCTGACCCGCGTCCGGCCGGACGGTTTCTTCCCCGGCGAGTCGCTCGCCGCCTACCGGCGCACGTGGCTGCACGGGTTCGCCCGCGCGGTGCACGAACGGCTGACCCACGCCGAGCAGGAAGCGGTCCGCACGGCGGCGCCCGGCGAGCGGTCGGCCGAGCTGGTGGTCCGCGACCGCGCGCAGCTGGTGCAGCACGCGTTCGACTCCGAATACGGTGGCCTGCGCTCCGCCGCACCCCGCCGGCTGTCCGGCAGCGGGTACCTCGACGGCCACGACGCCGGCACGCGGGCGAACCTCGACCCGTCGGCGTTGACCCGCCGCCAGAAGGCCCTGCGCTGACGTTCCCGGCTCTTCAGGGATCACCCTGATACCCCTCCGGCCGACCACCTGCTAACTTTTGTTGGCATGTGGACCACGGGCGACGACCTGCTGCGGCAGCTGGGCGCCCTCGGCAACCCGCACCGGCTGCGGATCGTCGCCGCCCTGCGCGCCGAACGCACCTACGTCAGCAAGCTCGCGCGCGAGCTGCGGATCAGCCGCGCGCTGCTGCAGGTCCACCTGCGCAAGCTCGAAGCCGCGGGCCTGGTCGAGGCGAGCTTCGAGGTCGGCGAAGACGGCAAGACGCTGCGGTTCTACGAGCTCACCCCGTTTTCCGTCGTGCTGACGCCGGAGACGATCGCGGCCGCCGTGCCGACGCTGACCACACCGGATTCCGTCCAGCGGGACGGCGAGGAGGGACGAACATGAACTGGCACCAGTGGCAGGAGATCATCGGCGTGACCGGGGTCTTCGTCCTGATCACCGTCGTGCTGTCGATCGGGATCGTGCAGCTGGCCTCGACCTGGCGCGCCAAGGCCGCGCTCGCCCGCGAGCACGAATACCGTTCGCTGGCCGAAAAAGCCGTCCGGACGCAGGAAGAAACCGAACGGCAGCTCCGCGACGTCCAGGACCGCCTGCGGTCCATCGAATACGTGCTCAAGGAGGTCGACTGACCTGAGGCCCTGGACCGCCGAGCGGCAACTCGGCGGCCCAGGAAGAAGAAGCACCCACTCGCCCGAGGGCGAACTCTCATCGGATCACTCCTTCACGGAAGGACTTTAGTTCATGCTGCCTGCAGGCACGCCTGTGGTCGAACGCGTCACGAACTGGTCGTTGCGCCACCGCACCGCCGCGATCCTCGGCTGGCTGGCGCTCGTCGCGCTCGCCTGGGTCATCGGCACGTTCGCCCCCGGCACCGACGCGCGGTCGAGCCCGGCCGGCGACGCCGGGACCGGCCAAGCGGTCCTCGACCGCCAGTCCACCCGCGAACCGTTCCGGGAAAACGTCCTGGTACCAAGGGAATCCCCGGCGGTCGCCGACCTGGTGACGACGTTGAGGACGTCCGGCGCGGTCGCCGACATCCGCTCCCCGCTCGACGACCCGGCCCAGGTCTCCGCCGACGGCCGCTCCGGCCTGGTCACGTTCCGCCTGCTCGGCACGGGTGCGCAGGTCCGGGCGAGTCTCACGACGGCGACCGCCGCCGTCGACGCGGTGGCGGCCCGGCACCCGGACGCGCGCCTCGCCCAGGCCGGCGACCTGAGCGTGTCCGGCGCGGTCGACCAGAGCATCAAGGAAGACATCAAGCGGTCCGAAACCCGCTCGCTCCCGATCACCGTCCTGATCCTGCTCGTCGTGTTCGGCTCGCTGGTCGCGGCCGCGGTCCCGGTGCTGCTCGCGGGGACGACGGTGTTCGCCGCCTTCGGCTTTCTGTCCCTTGTGGACAACTGGGTTCCGGTCAACAGCGCCACTTCCGCGATGACGCTGCTCATCGGCATGGCGGTCGGCGTCGACTACTCGCTGTTCTTCCTGCGCCGGGCACGCGAAGAGCGCGCTCACGGCGTGGACGAGTCGATCCGGATCGCCGCGCGGACGTCGGGGCACGTGATCGTCGTGTCGGGGCTGACCGTCGTGCTGTGCGTGACCGGCCTGCTGTTCACCGGCCTCGACAACCTCCGCGGCCTGACCGTGAGCACGGTCCTCGTCGTCGGGCTGGCCGTCCTGGCGGCGGTGACAGTGCTGCCGGCGACGCTTTCGGCGCTCGGGCCCCGCGTCGACCGCGGCCGGATCCCGTGGCTCGGCACCCGGAGCACGCGCTCGCGGTTATGGGCGGCGGTCGCCGGGGTGGTCACCCGGCGGCCCGCGCTGTGGAGCGGGGTCACCGCCGCGTTGCTGATCGTGCTCGCGGTGCCCGCGTCCGGCATCCGGCTGCAGGACCCCGCGCCGACCGAGAGCCTGCCGCGCGGCATCCCGGTGATCGACGCCGCCGCGCGCGTCCAGGAAGCGTTTCCCGGCGTGACGATGCCCGCGCACGTCGTCCTCTGGAACGAACGCGGCGGGCCGGTCGACACCCCCGCGGTCCGGCGAGCCATCGGCGAACTCACCGCGGGCACCCCGCGACCGGCCGTCGTCGTCCCGGTGGACCAGGCCCTCGTCGTCCGGATTCCGCTGGGCGGCAACGGAAACGACGCAGCGGCGAGCCGCACGCTCACGACGTTGCGGGAAACCCTGCTGCCCCGGACGATCGGCCGGCTCGACGGCGTCGGGTACGCGGTGGCGGGCCGCACGGCGGAAGCGCACGACTTAACCGCGCGGGTGCTCGCGCGAGCGCCGTACGTCTTCGGGTTCATCCTGCTGCTCGCGTTCGTGCTGCTGCTCGTCGTGTTCCGGTCGGTCGCCGTGCCCGCGGTGTCGATCCTGCTCAACCTGCTCTCGGTCGGCGCCGCCTACGGCGTGCTCACGCTCGTGTTCCAAGACGGCTTTCTCGCACCACTGCTGGGTTTCACGCCCTACGGCGGCGTGCTGGGCTGGCTGCCGATGTTCCTGTTCGTGCTGCTGTTCGGGCTGAGCACGGACTACCACGTGTTCATCCTCAGCCGGATCCGCGAACGACGGCTCGCGGGCGGTTCGGCGCGGGAAGCGATCATCGAAGGCACCGCGCGCAGCTCCGGCGTCGTGACGAGCGCCGCGCTGATCATGACCGGGGTGTTCAGCATCTTCCTGAGCCTCGCGGCGATCGAGTACAAGATGCTCGGGCTCGGCATGGCGTTCGCGATCCTGCTCGACGCGACGCTCGTGCGCGGCGTGCTGCTGCCCGCGGCGCTGGCGCTGTTCGGCGATCGGCTGTGGCGGCCGAAGCTGTAGCAAGTCTTAAAGGTTGGTCCAGAACTCTTCACTTGTCCTGACAGATCATGTTCGGCACGGTGGAGGACGTGACTGGATGGGTGCGCATCGCGGTGTTGGCTCTGCTGTGGGGATCGGGTTTCCTCTGGATCAAGCTGGCCCTGACCGGGCTGAGCCCGGTCCACCTCACGCTGGTCCGCTGCGCGCTCGGGGCGCTGACGCTGCTGGCCATGGCCTTCGCGACCCGCCAGCGCCTGCCGCGCGACCGGCGGACGTGGGGACGGCTGGTCGTCGCCGCGTTCTTCTGCAACGCGCTGCCGTTCGCCCTCTTCGGGATCGGGGAACGCACGGTGGACTCCGGCGTGGCGGGCGTCATGAACGCGACGACACCGTTGTGGTCACTGCTGATCGGCGTCGTGCTCGGCACGGACCGCCGCCTCGGGCCGGCCCGGTTGCTCGGGCTGGCCCTGGGGTTCGCGGGCGTGCTGGTGATCTTCGCACCGTGGCAGCAGGCAGGCCTGCTGAGCGGCGGCGCGCTCGCCCTGCTCGGCGCCGGCCTGAGCTACGCGATCGCGTTCGCCTACATGGCCCGGAAACTGCCCCCCGACGGCGCACCGCTGGCGCTGTCGGCCGCCCAGCTGATGACGGCGACGGCGTTGACCGCGCTGGCCCTGCCGGTGTCCGGCGCGGCCCCGCACCTGAACCTGACCGCCGTGGTGGCGGTGACGATCCTCGGCGTCTTCGGGACGGGCATCACGTTCTACCTGAACTACCGGATCCTGACCGACGAAGGCCCCACGGCGGCCGCGACGGTCGGCTACCTGCTCCCGGTGGTGTCGGTGGCGCTCGGCGCGCTCGTCCTGGGGGAACCGCTGACGCCCCGGGTCGTGGGCGGGATGGTGATCGTGCTGGCCGCGGTCGGCCTGACCCGGTGGCCCGCTCAAGCGAAAGCAGCCGCCAGCTCCCCCGGCGGCCTGGCGGCCCCGAAGTAATCACCCGTACCCAATTCCGCCCCCGCCTGGCCCCACCAGCTCGCCTGGTCCTCGGTGTGGATCCCGTCGACCACGAGCGTCGCACCGACCTCCCGGACCAGCGGCACCAGCGCGCCCAGGAACGTCGACTCCGAACGCGCCTGCCACTCCGCGAGCCGGCGGTCCACGCGGACGATGTCGACCGGCAGGTCCTCCACCGCCCGCAGGTCGTCCGGCCCAAGCCCGAAGTCGTCGAGCATGACGCGGACCCCGAGGCCGGCCAGCGCCGTGACGTTCTCGGGGACGCCGGACACCGGCAGCGCGCGCACCGGGACGCCGAGCAGCAGCTGGTCCGGCGGCAAGCCGGTGTCCGCGAGCAGCCGGGTCACGCGCGTGCCCAGAGCGTCGTCGGCCACCTGGTGCCCGGTGAGCCCGGCGACCACCGGCAGCCGGGAATCCGCGCGCTGCCGCCACCACTCGCTCTGCCGGCCCGCCGCGCGCAGCAGCCAGTCGCCGAGCGGCAGCGCCAGCCCGGTCGACTCGGCCAGCTCCGCGCACCGCTCGTGCGCCAGCGGCCGCCCGTCCGGCCGCTCCCAGTGCAGGCGGGCCTCGAACCCGGCGACCTCGCCGTCGGCCAGCCGCGCCATCGGCCGGTAGCGGACGCCGAGCTCGCCGTTTTCCCAGGCGCCCGCCATGCCGACGGCCAGCGCCTGCGTCCGGCGGTCCTCGGCGTCGGCCTCCCGGTCGAACATCTTCCACTGGCCGCTGCGCCCCTCCTTGGCACGCCGCAGCGTCTGGTCGGCCGCGCGCAGCACCTCCGCGGGGTCGATGCCCTTGGCCGGCCGGTGGACCACGCCCGCGCTGGCCGACAGCGCGAGCCCGTGGCCGCCGCAGAAGAACGGCTCGGCGAGCTCGTCGTTGATCGCGCGCACGATGGCGTCGATGTCCGGCGTCGTCGCCGAATTCTCGACGAGGATGCCGAACTCGTCGGCGTGGAACCGGGCGACCATCGCACGCTCGCGGGCCAGGACGGCCTTCAGCCGCTGGGCGAAGTGCACCAGCACCTGCTCGCCGACGCGGCGGCCGAGGCTGTTGCAGACCATGCCGAACGCGTCGAGGTCGACGTGGAAGAGGGTGACGCCGTACTCGGGGTCGGCGCGCCGCAGCGCCGCCTCCAGGTGGGTGCCGAAGTACTGGCGGTTCGGCAGGCCGGTCAGCACGTCGTGCAGCGCCTGGCGGCTGAGTTCGCCTTGCAGCAACATGAGTTCGGTGCCGTCCTCGACCACGACGACGAAGTGGCCGGGCCGGCCGTCGGCGTCACGCAGCAGCGACGCGGTGAGCGAGATGCGGGCGACGTCGCCGTCCTTGCGCAGCAGCCGCTGGGACTGCCGGATCCGTTCCTTGGCACCGTCGGCCAGCTCCGCCATCGCCTCGCGGAGGACCTCGGCGGTCTCCGGGTGGACGTGGTCCTCCAGCCGCGTCCCGGCCAGCTCGCCCGCCGGGTGCCCGAGCATCTCGGCCAGCGCGGCGTTCGCCCGCACGATCCGGCCGTCGAGGGCGACCAGCGCGACGCCGCTCGCGGACGTCGTCACGACTTGGTCGAAGCGCGCTTCACTCTGCTTGAGGTTCCACTGCGCGTCGCGGACCGCCTTGAGCAGCGAGAGGTGCATGATCTCCTGCTGCTCGAGGACGCTGCGCTCGTACGCGAGCAGGAAGCCGCAGGAGAGCGCGCCCAGCGTCAGCACGATCCGCTCGGTGAAGCGGTCCGCCGGCCGCAGTTCGGGCAGGCCCGGCAGGCCCTTCCCGAGGACGTCGAGGGTGCACCGCAGCCCCGGCTCGCCGACGTAGCCGAGCCCGACCAGCCGCGCGCCGATCCGCTCGGCGGGCGCGGTGTCCGCGGACGTGCCGCGCAGCGAGTCGATCAGGGTGTCGAGCATTCCGCGCAGTTCTTCGTCGAGCAGCTCCCGGCTCAGCGAAACGACGGTCACGCCGCTGAGCAGGTACGCCCATTTGCGGGCGAGCACGGTCCGCGCGCGTTCCGGGTCGGCGCTCGCCGGCTGCTCCGGCAGTTTTTCGATCATCGGCATCCGAAGCGTCCGCTCAGCTCTTTCGGCCGATTCCGGCGTAGACGAGCATGTTCATCTCGGCCGCGGCGGCGATGTCCGCCGGCCCGGACGGCCGCCATTCGCCGCAGCCGACCAAACCGGGTTCGACGATTTCGAAACCGGCGAAGAGTGCTGAAACCTGGTCGTGCGTCCGCAATGTCACCTGATCGGGGCTCCGGCTTTCTTTGATCACTTCGGTCGCTTCTCCGAGATTTTCGCCTTGGTGGTCGCCGGTGACGTGGGTCAGCGCGAGAAAACTCCCCGGCACCAGCGCCGAACTGTAGCGTGCGACGAGGTCGAGCGGATCCGATTCGTCCGGGACCCAGTGCAACATCAACAGCATGAGCAGCCCGACGGGCTTTTCGAGATCGAGCAGACCGCGCACCTCCGGCGATTCGAGGATCTTCTCCGGGTCCCGCATGTCGGCCTGCACGACCGCCGCGCGATCGTTTCCCGCCAGCAGGAGCTCGCTGTGCGCGACCGCCACCGGGTCGCGGTCGACGTACACCACGCGGCAGTCCGGATCCTGCTCCTGCGCGACCTCGTGCACGTTCGCCACCGTGGGGATACCGGAGCCGATGTCGAGGAACTGCCGGATCCCGTGGCCGGTCATGAACCGCACCGCGCGCCCGAGGAACGCGCGGTTCACTCGTGCCGCGTCGCGCAGCCCGGGCATCGCGCGCTCGATCTGCTCCCCCACCGCGCGATCGACGGCGAAGTTGTGGCCGCCGCCGAGCATGAAGTCGTAAGTGCGCGCCATGCTGGGCACGGAGATATCGACACCCCGGGGAACCCATTCCGGTGATCGAGTCACGGAAAACACCTTCTCAGCCGTGTCGGACCGGAAAGAGCTTAGCGATTCCCGATGGCTCGGTGATTGCGCCATCCGCGTGAGTGCACACCACCCGATCGGGCACTGTCCCGTTCGACCGGACGCGCCTACCGTAGGCCGTCTCCTTGGGTAATCCACACAATGGCGTAACGAGGAGTCCGTATGACCGTCCCGGTGGCCCCGGGCCGGTGGCCTTTTCTCGGGCACACTCCGGCACTGCTGCGGCAACGCTCCGCATTCACCGATTCCTTGCACGAACACGGGGAAATCGTCAAACTCCATCTCGGCCCGATGCCCGCCTACTTCGTCACCAGTCCACGACTGGCCCATGAAGTGCTGGTCACGGCGGGGCCGAAGTTCCGCAAGGGCGTCATGTTCGACAAGTTCAAGCCGTTCGTCGGAAATGGCTTGGTGCTTTCGAACGGCGACTTCCACCTCCACCAGCGAAGGCTGATGCAGCCGGCGTTCCACCGCGACCGCCTGGCCGCGTACGCCGGGACCATGCGGCGCGCGGCGGCGGAGCTGAGCGAATCGTGGCAGCCGGGCGAGGTGCGGCCGCTCGACGAAGACCTGCAGGAGCTCGCGGTGACGATCGTCGGCGAGGCCCTGTTCTCCACGGAAATCGGGAAAGCGGCGGTCGACGAAGCCCGCCGGTCCATTTACCTCATCATCCAGCAGGGAATGATTCGCGCGCTGTCCCCGAAGTTCGTCGAAAACCTGCCGATACCCGGCAACCGGCGGTTCGACGAAGCCATCGGGCGAATGCGGGAGATCGTCGTCGAGGTGATCCGCGACTGGCGCACCGAAAGCGTCGACCGCGGCGACCTGCTTTCGACGCTCCTGCTCGCCGGCATGACCGACGAGCAGGCCCGCGACGAGGTGCTCACCCTGCTCACCGCGGGCATCGAGACGACCGCGCTGGCGCTGTCCTGGACGTTCCACGAGCTCGGCAGGCACCCGGACGTCGAGGCGCGCGTGCACGCCGAAGTCGACGAGGTACTGGACGGCCGCCCGGTCACCGTCGACGACATCGCCCGGCTGACCTACGTCCGGCAGGTCGTCGACGAAGTGCTGCGCTGCTACCCGCTTTGGATGCTGATGCGCCGGACGCTCGAGGACGTCGACCTCGGCGGCACCCGGCTCCCGGCGGGCGCCGAGGTGATCGTCAGCCCGCACGCCCTGCACCACGACCCCGCGTCGTTCCCCGACCCGGACCGGTTCGACCCCGGCCGCTGGGCCCCCGAGCGGGCGGCGCTGCTGCCCAAGGGCGCGTTCATCCCGTTCGGCGCGGGCGGGCGGCAGTGCATCGGAAACCGCTTCGCCCAGAACGAAATCGTCATCACGGTGGCCACGGTGGCCGCGCGCTGGCGGCTGGTCCCGGTCCCGGGCCGGCCGGTGCGCGTGAAGTTCACCTCCGCCGCCTACCCGGACAACCTGCCGATGACGGTTGTCCCCCGTCGCTAGTTGGAGGTCTTTCCCTTGCTACGCCGATTTTGTGCTGTCCTCGCGCTGTTCGCGGCCACGCTGTTCGTGCCCGCCCCGGCCCAGGCCGCAGTGACCTGCGAGGACCTGTACGTCCCGGTCACGGTGGCGCTGCTGCCGCAGACGGTGCACGGCCGCCTGTGCACCCCGGCCGGCGCGTCGACCGTGGTGGTCCTGATCCCCGGCGGCACGTACAACGCGTCCTATTGGGACATCGGCTACACGCCGGAGACGCGGTCGTTCCGGCTGGCGGAGAACCAGGCGGGGATCGCGACGCTCGCCCTCGACCGCCTCGGCACCGGGCGGAGCTCGAAGCCGTTGAGCACGTTGCTGAGCGCGTCCGTCCAGGCGACCGCGGCGCACGCGGTGGTCCAGGCGGTGCGCCCGAGGTTCGCGAAGGTGGTCATCGGCGGCCACTCGATCGGCTCGGCGATGGCGATGATCGAGGCGGGCCGCTACCGCGACGTCGACGGCGTGCTCGTCACCGGGATGACGCACCGGATGAACCTGGTCTCGGTGATCCCCACGCTGGCGCAGATGATCCCGGCCCCGCTGGACCCGGCCGTCCCGGGCCGTGACGCGGGCTACCTGACCACCGACCCGGGCACCCGCTACGCGGCCTTCCACACACCGGGCCCGTACGACGCCGCCGCGATCGGCTACGACGAGTCCACAAAGGACGTCTTCGCCGCGACCGAAGCGGTGGACAGCCTGACGCTGACGACCGTGGTCAACCCGGCGTCCCGCCAGATCACGGCCCCGGTCCTGCTGGTGGTCGGCGACGACCCGAACTTCTGCGGCACCTTGGGCAGCGACTGTTCGTCCCCGGCGGCGCTGCGGGCGTCCGAAGCGCCGTTCTTCGGCACTTCGCAGCTGCAGACGTACATCCTGAACGGCTACGGCCACGCGATCAACTACGCCCCGAACGCGCCGACCTACTTCGGCGTGGTGGGAAATTGGCTGAAAGCGCTGCCGTAACGACCACGGTCACGGACGCGACCCTCATTCGCGACGAGGGGAGCGTCCGACATGACCGACTACGCGCACCAGCACCACGTCCTGGACGAATGCGTCCGCGGCGAGCACCGCGAAGAGTCATTGACGGCGCTGAGGCGCTACTTCGACCAGCGCCGCTACACGGGCCGCTGGTTCGAGCGGTTCGCCGGCGGCGGCGACGGCCCGTCGGTCGCCAACACGGTGACCGAAGCGGACGTCCTGGCGCTGAACTTCCTCAGCATCACCAGCCTGGCGAACGTGGCCATCGACACGACGATCACGTACGCGCTCCAGATCCGGGAACTGCTGGAGCAGATCCCGGTGGACATCCCCATGCACTCGGCCCCGTGGTCGGTCTACGAACCGGGAGCGCCGGCCCACCGGCTGTGGGAGCTGTTCCGCCAGTGCGGCGGCAACCACCGCCCGGTGACGGCGTCCAAGCTGCTGGCCCGCAAGCGTCCCCGCCTGACCCCGGTGTACGACAGCCAGGTCAGAGCGATCCTCAAGGCGCCCGCGAGCCCGTGGAACTGCCTGTGGAACTGGTTCCACACCGACCCGACCCGCGCCTCGGCGGTGGCGAAGCTGCGCAAGGAAGCGGGCGGGATCGAGGACATCAGCCTGCTGCGCTGCCTCGACGTGATCCTGTGGATGCGGGCCCGGAAGGGGTCGTGACACGCGGCCGATCCCGCGTGTCACGGCCGAAGCTCACCAGGTGACCGGCAGTTCGTGCACCCCGTAGATGTTCATGTCGGTCCGCAGCTTCACCTCCCCGGCGGGCACGGCGAGCCGAAGCGTCGGGAACCGCCGCAGCAGGCCCTCGAACCCGGCCCGCATCTCGATCCTCGCCAGCTGCTGCCCCAGGCACTGGTGCACGCCGTGGCCGAACGACAGCAGCCCTCGTGCGTTGCGGCGGATGTCCAAGACGTCCGGGTTCTCGAACCGCTGCGGGTCGCGGTTGGCCGCCAGCAGCGACACGACCACCGTCGACCCCTTGAGGATCGTTTCGCCTCCCAGCGAAAGGTCCTCCGTCGCGTACCGGAAGAAGATGTCGGCGACGGACAGGTACCGCAGCAGCTCCTCCACCGCGCCCGGCATCAACGCCGGGTCGGCATTCAGCGAAGCCAGCTCCGAAGGGTGCTCCAGCAGCGCGAAAGTGCCCAGCGACAGCATGTTCGCCGTCGTCTCGTGCCCCGCGATCAGCAACAGGAACGCGGCGCCGGTCAGCTCCTCGATCGTCAGGTCCTCGTGGGAGGCCAGGTCGGACAGGATGTCCTCGCCCGGCGAAGTGCGCTTGTGGGTGACCAGCTCGGACAGGTACGTGTTCAGCGCGATGTACGCGCCCATCTTCTCTTCGAGCGTCTGGTCCCGGATCATGAACTGGGCCGAGTTGGCCTGGAAGCTCTCGCGGTCTTCGTAGGCGACGCCGAGCAGTTCGCAGATCACCAGCGACGGCACCGGCAGCGCGAACTCCTTCACCAGGTCGATCGGCGGCGCCAGCCGCGCCACGTGGTCCAGCTGCTGCTCGACGATCTCGGCGATGTGCTCTTCGAGCTGCTTCATCCGCTTCACGGTGAAGGCGCCGGTGAGCCGCTTGCGCAGCCGGCCGTGGTCCGGCGGGTCCATCGCGATGAACATGCCCGGCAGCTGCGGGGACGGCTCGGTCGCGACGGGCATGCCGGGCGTCTCGTACGGCACGTGGACGACGTCGAGGTCCAGCCGCGAGCTGAACCGCGTGTCGGCCATCATCTCGCGCACCGCTTCGTAGCCGGTGACGAGCCAGCCCTCGTGCCCGTCGGGGAAGACCATCGGGCTGACCGGGCGGGTGTCGCGCAGGCGGGTGACCTCGCGGGGCGGGTCGAAGGGCCCCGCGTCGCGCTCCATCGGAAGTCCCTGAGGGATGTCGCTCATCGGAGGTCCTTTCGTGGTGGGTGTGCCGACCACGATCGCCGCCCGGCCTGACATGGCGCTGACACGGCCCGGACACCCGGGCGCCCGTGGCATGATCGGCCTGGTGCAGATCGGGATACTGGGGTCATTCGAAGTTCGCGCGGACGACGGCGCCGTGGCCGACGTGCCGGGCGCCCGGCTGCGCGGACTGCTGATCGCGCTCGCGCTCGACCCGGGCCGGGTGGTCCCGAAGGCGACGCTCGTCGACTGGATCTGGGGCGAGAACCCGCCCGCCGACGCGGCGAACGCGTTGCAGCGCTTGGTTTCCCGGCTGCGGAAGGTCCTCCCGGACGGCGCCGCCGTCGAAGGCCGGCCCGCCGGCTACCGGCTGACCGTCGACCCCGACGCCGTCGACGCCGTGCGGTTCGAACGCCTCGTCACCCAGGCCGGTGACGACGTCCGGCAGCTGCGTGCGGCGCTGGCGCTGTGGCGGGGTGCGGCCATGCAGGACGTCGGCCTGACCGAGAGCGCCGCGTTCGACGCCGCGGTCACGCGGCTCGAAGGACTCCGGCTGGCCGCCCTCGAGGACCGTTTCGACGCGGAGACCGAGTTCGGCCAGAGCGTCGTCACCGAGCTCACCGACCTGGTGGCCGCGCACCCGGCCCGGGAGCGGCTCGTCGGCGCGCTGATGCGCGGCCTGGTCGCGACCGGCCGGGACACCGAAGCCCTGCGGGTCTACGAGCGCACGCGCGAGACGCTGGCCGACGAACTGGGCGTCGACCCGTCGCCGGAGCTGGCCGCACTGCACGTCGCGCTGCTGCGCGGCGAGCTGACCCGGCGCGAAGAGCCGCGCAAGACGAACCTGCGCGCCGAGCTGACCAGTTACGTCGGCAAGGACGACGACGTCGCCGCCGTCCGCGGGCTCGTCACCGAACACCGGCTCACCACGCTGGTCGGACCAGGCGGCTCGGGCAAGACCCGGCTGGCCACCGAGACGGCGCGCACGCTGCTCGACGACTTTCCGGACGGCGCCTGGCTGGTGGAGCTCGCGCCGACCGAGGGCGACGTGGCCCAGGCGACGCTCGCCGCGCTCAAGCTGCGCGACGCCCTGCTCGGCGACGCGCCGGAGGCCGAACCCACCGACCGGGTGATCGCCGCGCTGCGGGACCGCGACCTGGTGCTGGTCCTGGACAACTGCGAGCACGTCATCGAGTCCGCGGCGGCCTTCGCCCACCGGGTGCTCGGCGAGTGCCGGCGGCTGCGCATCCTCGCGACGAGCCGCGAACCCCTCGGCATCACCGGTGAGTCGCTGTGGCCGGTGGCCCCGCTCGTCCTGCCCGCCGAAGGCGCCGACCCCGCAAAGATCGAGGAAGCCCCGGCGGTTCGGCTGCTGCGAGACCGGGCCGGCGCGGTGCGCAAGGACTTCGTGGCCGACGCCCCGACGCTCGCCCGCGTCTGCCGGGCGCTGGACGGGATGCCGCTGGCCATCGAGCTCGCCGCGGCCAGGCTGCGCACGATGTCCCTCGACCAGCTCGCCAACCGCCTCGACGACCGGTTCCGCCTGCTGACCGGCGGCAGCCGCACCGCGCTGCCGCGGCACCGGACGCTGCGCGCGGTGATCGACTGGAGCTGGGAGCTGCTGTCCGACGACGAACGCGTCGTCCTCTGCCGGCTTTCGGTGTTCTCCGGTGGCGCGAGCCTGGAGGCCGCCGAGCGGGTCTGCGGAACCGACGCGGCCGAGGAGCTGCTGACCGCGCTGGCCGAGAAGTCACTGGTCGTCAGCGCGGGCGACCGGGCGCCGCGGTACCGGATGCTCGGCACGATCAAGGAGTACGCCGAGCAGCGGCTCGCCGAGGCCGGGGACACGGACTCGGCGCGCCGGGCGCACCTCGCGTACTTCACCGAACTCGCCGAAACCGCGGAGCCCCACCTCCGCCGCGCCGACCAGCTCACCTGGCTGGCCACCCTCGACGCCGAACACGACAACATCGTCGCCGCGATGCGGGGAGCCCTCGCGGCCGGCGAGACACCCGAGGCGATGCGGCTCGCGGCGGCCGCCGGCTGGTACTGGTGGCTCGCCGGGCACAAGACCGAGGGCAACGAGCTGCTCATGGCGGCCACCGCCCTGCCCGGCGAGGTGCTCGACGAAATCCGCGCCACGGTGTACGCGTTCGTCACCGGGTTCCTGACGTCCGGCCGGGAAAGCGACCAGTTCGAGGCGGCGGACTGGATCCGTCAGGTCCACGAGCTCAGCGGCCGCGTTCAGCACCCGCACCCGGCGGTGTCGCTGGTCGCCGCGCTGGAACGGATGCTGCGGACGCCGGAAGACTTCCTGCCCGCGTGGGAACCGCTGCTCGCCGACGAAGACCCGTGGGTCCGCGGCCTCGCCCGGCTGCAGCTCGGCAAGATGCGGATCCAGCTCGGCGAGGACGAGCAGGAGGCCGACGCTTTCCTCGAGACGGCGCTGACCGAGTTCCGCGCGCTCGGCGAACGGTGGGGGACGTCGTTCGCCCTGACCGAGCTGGCCGACCGGATCGCCATGCGCGGCGAGTTCGCCGGTGCGTGCGAGCACTACGAACAGGCGATCGTCGTCGTCACCGAGGTCGGCGCCATCGAGGACGTCGTGCGGATGCGGTCGCGGCAGGCCCAGCTGTACTGGCTGTCGGGGGACGAGGACGCTGGCGCGTCGGCGATGGCCGAGGCCCAGCGGCTCGCGGAACGGGTCGCCTGGCCGGAGGCGCTGACCGAGCTGGCCCTGGCGAAAGCGGACATCGCCCGCTGGAGCGGCGACGCCGTCCAAGCACGCCGGCAGCTCGACGTCGCGACGGCGACGCTGGGCACGGCCGCCGAGCGGGCGAACATCCAGGTCACGACCCACGATCTGCTCGGCTACCTCGCCGAAGACCTCGGTGAGGCCCGCGACCACCGCGTCGCGGCCTTCCGGGCGGCATCGGAGACGGGGGCCGCACCCATGATCGCGCAGGTGCTCGTCGGCATCGCGGACTTGGCTCTGCGCAAGGAAGAGTACGAACAGGCGGCGCGGCTGCTCGCGGCGAGCGCCGCCGTGCGCGGTGTGACGGACCGCTCGCAGCCGGACATCGCGCGGATCGAGCAGGCCACGCGGAATCGCCTCGGTGACACGAAGTTCACCGAGGCGATTCAGGAGGGGAAACGGGCGAGCTGGCGCGAGCTGGCCGAAGTCACGCTCGCTTCTTGAACGTGGACCGCGCCCAGAAGTACCCGACGAGCGCGATCCCGAGGCACCAGGCGACCGCGGCGAGCGCGTAGCCGGTCGAGGGCGTGCCGTTGAGCAGCCCGCGCACGGTTTCGATGATCGGCGTGAAGGGCTGGTACTCCGCGAACTCCCGCAGTCCCGGCCCCATCTTGTCCGCCGGGGCGATCGCGCTGCTGAAGAACGGCAGCATGACCAGCGGCACGGACGCAAGGCCCGCCGTCTCCGGCGACTTGGCGAACAGTCCCAATGCGACAGTGAGCCAGCCGGCCGCGAAGGCGAGCAGCAGGACCACGCCGACGACACCGAGCCAGTCGAGGAAGCTCGCGTTCGGACGGAACCCCAGCGCGAACGCCACGCCGACGAGAGCGGCGATGGCGACGACGTTCGTCAGGACGCTGGCGACGACGTGCCCGGTGAGCACCGCGCCGCGCGAGACGTCCATGACCTTGAACCGGTTGATGATGCCCTTGGTCATGTCGGAGTTCACCGACGTCGCGGTGGCGCCGAGGCCATAGCAGATGGCGAGCAGCATCAGGCCGGGTGTCGCGTAGTCGACGTAGTTCACGCCGACGTCGAAGGCGTCGCCCAGCATGTAGACGAACATCAGCATGATCACAATCGGCATCAGGACCGCGTTGAACACCGAGGTCGGGTTCCGGGCGATGTGCTTGAAGTTGCGGCGCAACATGACGGTCTGGGCGCTCATTTCGCGGGAACCTCCGTGGTGTGGCCCGTCAGGGCGAGGAAGACGTCGTCGAGATCGGGGGTGTGGACGGAAAACTCTTCGGCGTTGATGGCGTACTCGTCGAGCCGGTCGAGCAGGGTGCGCAGCGAGTTCGTGCCGCCGTCGCCGGGAACCCGCAGGGTGAGCGACTCGTCGTCCCGGGTGGACCCGGCGATGACCCGCGCGGCCGCGTCGAGCTCGGCGACGTTCGTGAATCGGAGCCGGACGTGCGTCCCGGGGATCTGCCGCTTGAGCTCATCGGGCGTGCCCTGGGCGACGAGGCGCCCGCGGTCGAGCACGGCGATCCGGTCGGCGAGCTGGTCGGCCTCGTCGAGGTACTGGGTGGTGAGGAAGATGGTGACGCCGTCGGCGACGAGGTCCTTGACGATGGACCACATGGTCCGCCGGCTGCGCGGGTCCAGGCCGGTGGTGGGTTCGTCGAGGAAGATGATCCGCGGGTCCCCGACGAGGGTCATGGCGAGGTCGAGCTTCCGGCGCATGCCCCCGGAGTAGGTAGAGGTGGGTTTCTGCGCGGACTCCGTGAGTTCGAAGCGCTCGAGCAGGTCCGCGACAACGCGCTTGCCGTTCTTGACGGGGCTGAGATCGACCATGAGCTGCAGGTTTTCCTGCCCGGTGAGCAACTCGTCAACGGCGGCGAACTGCCCGGTGACCCCGATGACTTTCCGAACAGCCTTGGCATCCGAGCCGACATCGTGCCCGGCAACGCGCACGCTGCCGCCATCGGCCTGCGCAAGAGTGGTGAGAATGTTGACGGTGGTGGTCTTCCCGGCCCCGTTGGGCCCGAGCAGCGAGAAAACGGACCCGGCGGCAACATCCAGATCGATGCCATCGAGCACGACTTTGTCTTGGTAGGCCTTCCGGAGGCCGGTAGCGGTGATCGCTGAGGTGGTCATGGAAAGGACTGTGCAGCCCCGCCCTGACACGAACCTGACCCCGAACTGACACGACGCCTGTCACGGCTCCGTCTCATCCTCGCCCGCCCCCGTAACAACGATCGGCGACGAGCCGCCTTTCCCGTCAGGTTCTTCTTCCGGAACCCCCGGGTGATGCGGAGATCAGATGAGAGACGTGCTGTGGCCGTTCACGATCATCGGCGGCGTGGTCATGGCGCTCGGCCTCGTGATCGCGATCGCGGCCGTCGCGGATCGACGTGATGCCAGTACCGAGGGAAAGGTGGGCATTACCTTCGGAATCTTCAAGTTCGACGGGCCCGCCAGGATCGTCTTGGCCCTGCTCTTGGTGGTACTCGGCTTCGCCGGCATCGTGTTTTCCTTCTTTCACACCAAGATCGAGGACTACGTCGACGCGAAGGGCAAACCCGGCCAGAGCGAACAGCCGCGGTGGATCGACCCGGCGACGACCCCGGCGTCACCCCTTGCGACCACCTCCACTCCGCCGACCCAGCCCCGGCCGTCGTCATCCACGCCGCCTCCAGCGCCGCCTGGCACCACTACACCCACCAGCATCGGTCCCCCGGCGCCGCGAGACTTCGTGACCACGACCGTGCGGACCGACGGCGGCGAGGCCGAGGTGTTCGTCGGCAAACGAGCGGCGATCATGGATCATCTGCGCGACTCGGTCACGTTCAGCGTGGATCCCGGCGACGCGCCGGACATCTGCGTGGAGACGGTGGTGTCGTCCGGCCACAGCGGCTCGAACGTCACCCTCGTGGCCGGCGACCTCGGCGTCGGCTGGCCGGCGGCGGAGGCCGTGCCGAGCCCCCAGCCTCAGGGCAGCGCGGGTTTCGTCCACCAGCAGATGGTCGGCTTGCCGGGCAGTGCCACCGCGGGAGTCTGGCAAATGTCGATTCACCTCGACGAGAACGGCGCGAGCCGCACGCTGGGCACCGTAACCATCAGCCATGATCGAGCGAGCAACGGATCGGAGCACTGGGGCATCGACGGAGAAGCCGCGAACTGCACGTGAGCCTCAACGTGACACGCGAAACAGGAAAGGACCCACACTCTGTGTGAGTCCTTTGTCTGTGGAGCTGAGGGGAACTCACTACAACACGAACGTGCAGGTCAGGACACTTGAAGCTCTTGTCCGGCGACTACCCACCACGGTCACTCGCACCGCAACTTCACCCAAACGGCGTAAGCCGCGCCGAGCCAGGCAGCTGAGCAACCAGCAGGCCCACGAGCTGACCGTGGCCTACCAGTCCGGCGAGACGGTGTATGACCTCGCCGAGCGATTCAAGATCAACCGGAAGACTGTAAGTGGCATCCTCCACCGCGCCGGTGTGCAGATCCGCGGGCGACTGACCTCGGAGCAAGTCGACGAGGCGATGCAACTCTACGCATCGGGGCAGTCACTGGCCCGGATCGCAGTCAAGCTGGACACAACCGCGAACACAGTTCGGGCCCGGCTGATCGAGCGCGGGGTGCGTACCCGAGACAGTCACGGACGGGAGCACTGACTCCTGACATTGTCCGAGCCCGATGGCGACACCGTATTCGTCTTCGAGCAGGGGTGGTGTCTGTTCGACCAGCGTCGCCCGGGGACACGTCTGTGAACGGTCAGCGGTGCCCAGGTGGCGCGTCTCGCGATGGTCCCGCGCGAGACTCGCTCGCCGGCCGAGTCGACCTCCGAGCAGCGGATGCGGAGACAGTACGTGACCGAGCTGGCCAGGGGGCGTACGCCGACCGGCGCGGAGCTGGACCGGATCGCGGGCACGAACAACTACTGCCGGAAGGTGCTGCGCAGGTGGCGGCAGGCGGGTGATCTCTCCGGCATCAGGGCAGCGCACGCAGCTGGTGATCTACGGGGACGGTGGACGGCGGGAGGGTTGTAATGAGTAGTTCATCAGCGTCACGCTTGCCGTTCTTACCGCTGGCGCTGTAGCGCGTCTTTACCAATCTTTTGGTCAAGGTCCAGGAGTGCGCGCCGAGCGTCTCCTGGTCCACGCGGCTAGGCGTCATTCGAGCGTGCGCATAGAGCCAACTGCTTTCGGTCAGCAGTGGATTGTTGTCATAGCTGAGCAGCCAGCGGAACTGCGCCTTAGTGCGCAGATACGCGGCGAGCCGCATGTGAAGCATGTGGTCGTCTGCCTCTGCCTTGTCAGCCCTGTCGCCGCCATATCCACCTCGGGGGTCGAAAGAAGTACGGTACAGGTGCGAGGCTTTTTCGATGTAGGGCGGGTCGAGGTAGGCAACGACGCGGGACGGGATCAGCTGCGGGTAGTACTCGGGCACGTCATCGAGTGTCTGTTTCCAGTCCTTGTGCCAGACATCGACGAGCCGGCCAGTGTCGTACAAATGACCGACGTACCGAAGCCGTTCCTCTATGGCCTCCGGATTCCACCGGCATCCGATGCCGTACGGGCTCTCCTGCTTGCGTCCGCCAATCGGTCCTGCCTTACCGTGAAGGATTCCAGAAAAAGTTGTGCGGTTTAAAAATAGGCACTGGGTCGCCAATCCCAGTCGGACCGTGGCAGGCTTCGCGTTCTGAGCGGGCGCCCAGGAACGCCAATGATCCCACCGCCCGACGGCGGTCGATCCGCCCGGCTTAACGTATCGTGTCCACTCGTCATGCATGCGGTCGATTAATGCCTCTGTATCGGCGGCCGCAGCCTGCCAGAAAGCAGTCACCAACGGATCCACGTCAGCGAGCAGCACTCGGTCGACGATTCCTTGACCGACGAGTCGCAAGGACGCCGACGCGCCGCCAGCGAACGGCTCGACCAGCAGGTTGATCTCCGGCACGGCCCGCGATCCCTTAGCGGCATCCAAGACCCGGGCGATCACAGGGGCGAGGGACGATTTTGCTCCTGGGTAGCGTAGTGGCGACTGATACCTGCTCGTCATGAGCGCATGGTCAACGGCGCCGAGGGGCGTGACGAGGGGGCGAGGCGTGTCGAGGATGTGCGTCGGCATCAGGGACGCAGCACCGTGAGCTGCGTAACCAGCGCGGGAGGACGCGACCGGCAGCACCGCCACCTTCTCGATCATGGGGCAGACCGTACCGGAACGGCCTGCCCACCAGTCGAGTCGAGACCGAGACGTTTGGTGGCCACGAGGCGGAGCACATCGGTGCCCACGCCAATCGGAAAAGCGGCCTTCCCGTGCGCGGCCGCCACCGGGATGATGCCATCGACGTACATTGATGAACCGGTGCGGTCGATCACGTCAAGGATGGCCGGCAGCGTCGGGTAGGCCGCCGGGTCGGGTTGGCCGCCGTTGGCATCGTACGGTGCGCCCGTCGGTGGCGGTACGGTCGGGACGACGACTCGCCCATCAAGTGCGCGATACACGAACTTGCGGCCCCAGTAGGTCTCCTTGCCGTAGGCGCGAGCGTTGTTCGCGTTGACGACCCGAGCGATGATGTACTCGTCGCATATCAACAGCTCGCCTGGTTCGAGAATGCCGAGCCGGGCCAGTTGACGCGCGTAGTCGACCAGAACACCTGACTTCTCAATCCCGCAAACGTATGGTGCTTTGCCCGGAGCGGTACTGCCCATCACCTGGAAGTACTCAAGGGCTCGCCCGCGCAGCTTTGCCGGTGTGCCGAACACGGCCAACGGGCCATCTACGATGAACAGCGTCGTGGGCAGAGCTTTCTGACGCGACTGCTCCCACAGTAGCGTCGCCAGCCCAACTAGCACCAACAGCTCGATCACCGACATCAGCCGCCCGATAGCGGACTGATTCGTGCCCTCTTCGCCAA
This sequence comes from Amycolatopsis sp. NPDC005961, assembly GCF_040629235.1. NCBI lineage: Bacteria > Bacillati > Actinomycetota > Actinomycetes > Pseudonocardiales > Pseudonocardiaceae > Amycolatopsis > Amycolatopsis sp. NPDC005961. The sequence goes on from NZ_JBEXVF010000020.1 coordinate 117,051, forward strand.
CCTCCTCGTGGATCCGAAGGACGTCGGTGGGAAAGAGGTGCACACCGCACGCGTCGCAATCGGCGCCAGCGGGTGGCACGGGAACGTCCTTCTTGCAGTCCTGCGTCGGGCAGTTGACCGGCACTGTGGCCGCTGGCGCCCCTGGAACGCCGTGGAGAAGAAAGAGCAGGTCCAGTAGTGGCTGATCGAGGCGATTGACGTCGATCTTCTTCTGCCGAAACAGCTCGTTGAGAGCCTCCCGCCACGACGTGACGATGTCGACACCGGCGCGTGTGTACGCGCCGGAAACGGGCAGGTCCAGCGTCACGAGGGCAGTGTTGACGGCACGCTCGATCTTGTACGGATCGACGAACCGCTCGGCCCGCTGCGACTCCAGAACACCGAGGTCCACGTACGCTGCGGCGGCCTGCGCGAACCCGTATAGGACCGATGGGAGGCCATCACGCACCGGCTCGACGACGTATGAACCATCGATTGCCAGCGCGGCGCCGAGGCGCTCGGGCGCCGACGGCGCGGCGAAGTCGCTTCGTGGACGGATGCGCGTGCGGATCGAATCCACGTCCTGGATGGCCTCGGCCGGAACGTAGAACGTGCGTTGGTCCGCGACAGCTCGGACGGCGGCCGCCGAGTGACCCAGCCGCGACGCGATCTCGTGGGCCCCGCTAGCAGTCTCGTAGGGCATCAGGGAGCCGTCCCGTTCACCGGCAACGGCGAGTCGCCGGCCGCGGCTCGCGCCTCGTTGACAAGCGCGACGTCGTACCGGTCGATCTGGACGGGGACGATGTACGGCGAGGACAGCGTCTTCAGTCGCACGTAGCCACGGTCCTCGGAGGCGATGATCGCATCTGAGAACGCCCCGAAGTCGTAGAACTTGGCCAGTTCTCGTACCTCTGTCGTGTTGTTCAAGTGTGCGACAACCCAGTTGGCGGTGTTCGCCTTGACCTGGTGTGCTACTCCGGAGACCTCTTGCGTTGCGTAGGTCATGCCGAGATTGAGCTTGCTGGCTTCTTTGGCGAGCTTGACCCATACGTCGAGTTCGTCCTTGTAGCGGTCGGACGAGAACAGGTTGTGTGCTTCCTCAAGCATCACCTGGATATGCGGCGGCTCCTGTCCGGAGGTGAAGACCTCGGTCTGCTTAAACAGCAGCCGCCGGGTGATCGATTCGCTGAGCACCTTGGTGATCGCCTCGGCGCCGACGTGAAGATCGACGATGACGATCCGACCTTCGACGAGCTCGCTGTAGATCTCCAGAGCGGGATCTTGCTGTGTCAACGGGCTGTGGAACGGACGCAGGGGGTTCAGGTTCTTGTGGCCTCGGACGTTGCGATTGCCGCTCTTCGTCGTGAAGATTGGCTCAACGCTCTGCCAGCGCACGTCTTTCGTGAAGTCGATCGCCTCGGTGTCGCCGGCCTCGCGCAATTCGATGATCTTGTCGACGACTGCATCAATCTCGCCAGCGGCGACATTGACTATGTTTGCGGTTTTGCCGGCCTGCGTAAACGGATTGCGACCGAGTCCGGCTACTTTTTTCGGCCCTTGGATGCCATTCTCGACCTTTCCTTGCAACGCGCCTTTGATGTTGACCCGCGCCGCAAAGCTCGAGGGCACAGTGAACCCGGCGCGCATCAATGCGCCATACAGCACCATTCGCGCGCGACCTGGATGGGCGTTGAACGAGTTGACGGGGTCATCGGCGTACGACGCGCTGGCGAAGTCCTTGATATACCCTGAGTCCTCGCCGCTCAATTGGTTGGCGATGAGTCCCTGAACGGCGTCGATCTGGTTCTCTGCGAAGAAGTTGATGCTGAGCGGCTTAACGTGGGGCTGCGATCCGTCGGCGCCGAACTTGAAGATGCGGACGTGTTTCGCGCCAATCGCTGCGATATGGGTGCCATCCTGCGTGTTCGGGTTGGCATACTCCCCCTGCGGGTCGAAGATCAACTGACCGATGGGATGTCCGCCCGCAGCACGCTGTCGCTCGGAGACCACGAACGTACGCGCGATGATGATCTTTGCGGTGTTCGACTTGCCCATCCGGGTCATACCGAGCAGAGCGGTCTTGTTGCCGATGAAATCCCGGATGTTGACCTCAACTGCGGCGTCTGCTTGCTTGGATGTCCTGGCTCGCCGCCTCGTCGCGGAGTACCGCACTGCGCCGATACGCACGCGTTCCACCGGGCGCCCGGTCGGCTTGAGATAAGAGGCGATCGTTGCGAGACCGTCGCCAATCGGCTTCAGGACTCGATACGTGGACGTGGCATAGAAGTTGTCTACGTCGGCGCCGAACTCCAGAACTGTCTGCCCATCCAGGTCGTCTTCGTAGAAGGTGCCGAGGATCTTGCACCGCACGCCGGTGAACGACACTCGGTTCTTGGTGAAGGGGTCAAGCTCAGCGTCAAGCACCGCGGATGGCGATGGGTCCTGGCTGTTCGAAAGGGCCGTTCGGAGGGACTCCTCACGCACGGCGTGCAGGTCGCGCTCAAGGGACAGCGGTGCCGTGCCCTCGACACGCAGAAGCAGCACCTCGTCATCGTCGACACGAGGGTCGTGGACGTCTTGTGCGGTCGCGAGCAGGAACGAGAACTGCGGGATGCCGCCGGCGTCGAACTTCCAGAGGTCGTGAGTCAGTACGACGGCCTGGCTGTAGTCGATCTGGTGAATCGCGCCGATCCGGGTCGACCGACCGTCTGCCAGCAGCTCCGACCGAAGTAACGACCCGGCGCCGACGCCGGGGATGAACTCTGTCATTCTCGCCCTCTCGAGAGACGTCAGGTCGTACAGCCTCGGCAGACCTCGATCTACGTTGCCGAACCGCCCAGGAGACGCGCCCGCCAGAAGCAGCCCTTTCGCGTGCCCCCTCGGCCCGCGATTGGGCGATTATGCCAGTGAGACTGCCGCGGCCGACTACAGCGTGACTCGGCCAGTCGGGTGATCCACCGAGCTGTCACGCAACGCGTACGAGCGAATGCGCATCGTGGTAGTCGTGTGCACCAACTAGCTCTGCAGCCCGCAAACTCTGACGAGCCGACTACAAGAGGGAAGCACCGCCAAGCCTAGCGGCGGCAAGCTAAGCTCAACACTGCCTCCTTGGACCGCGTCGGCGACAGGACCAAGGCCACGGCCCCGCCACACCCAGGACCTACTCGTCAGTACGTGCCGCGTCGATCGGGCTCGCAAGTCGCCAAAGGCAGGCAGACCCTGCGTAGGCCGGGTACGCGGCCTATGCCGGGTAGGATCAACCCGACTAGCGTGCTGGCGCGTTGTTGCCACCTTAGCTCGTCCGGTCCCCCCGGTATGCGATAGAACTGTCTCCATGTCGACGACGATCTATGACGTTCTTGAGCAGCTCCGCGCGACGGCTATCTCAGAGGTCGACAAGGGCGCGAAGTTTGAGCGTCTGATGAGGGCCTACCTCAAGACCGACTTGGTCTTCGCCGACCAGTTCGCCGATGTCTGGCTGTGGAGCGAGTACCCCGGCAACCACGGCAAGCACGACACCGGCATCGACATCGTCGCCCGTGACAGGGAAACCGGCCACGATGTCGCGATCCAGTGCAAGTTCTTCGCGCCGTCCACCTCCGTCACCAAGCCGATGATCGACTCCTTCCTCGCGATTTCCGGCAAGGAGGGTTACCGCGAACGCATCATCATCTCCACGTCGGACAAGTGGAACGCCAATGCCGAAGATGCCATCCGCAACCAGACGATTCCCGTCCGCCGGATTGGCCTTGCCGACCTAGAAGCATCGCGAGTCGACTGGTCAGTCTTCTCGCTCGACGCCCCCGAAGAGCTCACGCTCTCCTCGAAGAAGACACCGCGCCCCCACCAACGGATCGCGATCGACAAGGTCGTGGCCGGCTTCAGCGACCACGACCGAGGCAAGCTGGTCATGGCCTGCGGAACCGGAAAGACCTTCACGAGCCTCAAGCTCGCAGAGGAAAATGTCGGGCCCGGCGGAAAGATTCTTTTCCTGGTCCCAAGCATCAACCTGCTGTCTCAGACCGTGCGCGAATGGCTCGACAACGCCGATGTGCCGATCCGTCCGATCGCCGTCTGCTCCGACGCCAAGTCGACGAGGCGCAGGTTAACCGATGACGGCTTCGAAGACATCTCAGTCACCGACATCGCGCTGCCTGCCACAACCAACATCGCCGAGATCACGAACCGGATCTCGGGCGCGGAGTCGGACACGGCTTCCATGACTGTGGTCTTCTCGACCTATCAGTCGATCAACACCGTCGCCGAAGCGCAGAAAAAACTCGCAGCGTTCGATCTTATCATCGCCGACGAGGCACACCGCACGACAGGCACGACGCTCGCCGGCGAAGACGAATCCAACTTCCAAAAGGTCCACAAAAACGACTATCTGCCGGCCGCGAAGCGACTCTACATGACCGCGACCCCGCGCATCTATGACGACTCCACGAAGACCAAAGCGGGAGAGGCCAACGCGGTGCTCGCGTCGATGGACGACGAGGAACTGTTCGGTCCGGAGTTCCACCGTCTCGGCTTCGGCGAGGCGGTCGAGCGCGATCTGCTGACCGACTACAAGGTGCTGGTCCTGACCGTTGACGAAGAATCAGTCGCCCGCACCTTCCAGGTACAACTCTCTGACGATGGCAACGAGCTCAAGCTCGATGACGCAGCCAAGATAGTCGGCTGCTGGAACGGCCTGGCCAAGCGCGGCAAGGTCGAGCACTCGTTCGAGCCCGACATCGCTCCGATGCGGCGCGCGATCGCGTTCGCCGGCAACATCGCCGAATCCAAGCGAATCGAGGAACTCTTCCAATCGGTCACCGACTACTATGTCAACGCCACCGACCAGGAAAACTCCGACGGTAGCAACCCGCTCAAATGCACGGTCCAACATGTCGACGGCGGCATGAACGCCCTCGAACGCAACACTAAGCTCGACTGGCTACGCGGCGAGCCTGCCGATGGCGCTTGCAGAATCCTCACCAACGCCCGCTGTCTCTCTGAGGGAGTCGACGTTCCCGCCCTCGACGCCGTCATGTTCCTCTCGCCACGCAAGTCGGTGGTCGACATCGTCCAGTCGGTCGGCCGCGTGATGCGGCTCGACCCAAAGCGCGAGAAAAAGTTCGGTTACATCATCCTCCCGATCGGCATCCCGTCCGGCATGACGCCCGAGGAGGCACTGCGGGACAATAAGCGATACGCCGTCGTCTGGGAGATCCTCCAGGCACTTCGCGCCCACGACGAACGATTCGACGCGATGGTCAACCGGATCTCGCTCTCCAAGGCCCGCGACCGCAAAGTCAACGTCATCGGTGTCGGCGGCGACCAGCAATGGGGCGAGCAGGGTACCCTCGACCTCGTATTTCCAGACCTCGACCAGTGGCGCGACTCCATCTACGCCAAGATCGTGCAGAAGGTCGGGTCCAAGGAGTACTGGACCGATTGGGCCAAGGACGTCGCCACCATCGCCGAGCGGCAGATCACTCGCATCAGTGCACTGCTTAAGAGCCCCGAGACGGGCGTGCGCGACGAGTTCGACGAGTTCCTCGCCGGCATTCGCGGCAACCTCAATGACAACATCACCGAGAACGACGCCGTCGAGATGCTCGCCCAGCACCTCATCACCCGGCCCGTCTTCAACGCCCTCTTCGCTGGCGACGACTTTCTCGACAACAACCCCGTCGCGGTCACGATGGAGAAGATGCTCGCCGTCCTCGACCAGCACGACCTCGAGGCCGAGAACGAGTCGCTCCACAAGTTCTACGACTCGGTGCGTCGCAAGGTCGCCGACGTCAAGGACCGCGAGGGCCGCCAGGAGCTGGTCCGCAGGCTTTACGACACCTTCTTCGCCACGGCGTTCAAAAAGACCGTCGACAAACTCGGTATCGTTTACACACCGATCCCCATCGTCGACTTCATCCTCCGTTCCGCCGACGGGGTGCTGAAACAGGAGTTCGGCCAGTCCCTTTCCGACGAGGGCGTGCACATCCTCGACGGCTTCACTGGCACCGGCACCTTCATCGTCCGACTTCTCGAACTCGGCCTCATCAAACCACACGACCTCGCCCGCAAATATACCGAGGAACTCCACGCTAACGAAATCCTCTTACTCGCCTACTATATCGCTGCGGTCAACATCGAAACTGCATACATGGGCATCAAGCGCGCCTCGTTGGTCGAGACCGCGAGTGAAGCGAACGGTATCGAGACCAACACAGCCAACGTTGAGGACGTTGAGTACGAATCCTTCCCCGGCCTGGTCCTGACAGACACATTCCAGTCCTGGGAAGACGACGACCGCCCCGACCTCAAGATCTTTCCCGAGAACAACGAGCGACTCGAACGACTTAAGCACCTCCCCATTACCGTCATCCTCGGTAACCCGCCCTACTCAGTGGGGCAAGGGTCGGCCAACGACGACAACGCTAACGAGAAGTACCCGTCGCTCGATGAAGCGATTCGAACCACGTACGCCGAGCAGTCAACTGCGACGAACAAGAACTCGCTCTACAACTCCTACATCCGCGCTATCAAATGGGCGACCCTACGCATCAAGAATCGCGGCGTCATCGCTTACGTGACCGCAAACGGGTTTCTGGATGCGAACAGTGCCGACGGTCTAAGGAAGTCACTAGCGGATGAATTCACGAAGATTCTTGTTCTTGACCTCAAAGGCAACCAGAAGGGCGACTGGCGAAAGGAGGGAGGAAAGGTCTTCGGAGAAGGCAGCCAGTCAGGGATCGCTGTCGTAATCCTGATCAAAGACCCAGCTCAGCCGAGCCCAGCGGTGATCAGCTACGCGAGCATCGGCGATTTCCTTAGCCGCAAAGAAAAGCTCGCCAAGATAGCGGAATCGAGTCCCTTGCCCGAGCTCGAGGCGACTACGATCACCCCTAACAAGGCAGGCGACTGGATCAACCAACGAAGCGAAGAATTCAATAGCTTTTTGCCAATCAATGGCACGGCGGGCATTTTCTACGATTACGGCCCTGGAATGCAGTCGAACCGCGACGCATGGGTTTACAACGCCAGTCGCGGCGCACTACTCGAAAACATGAAGCGGGCGGTTACATCATATCGGGCCGCATTGGAGGGCGTGCGGTCTAACGATCCTCAGGAGATTAAATGGTCGTCGTCTCTCGAGAGCCGGGCCTCTCGCGGTGAAGAGATCGAGTTCGTCGCTGAGGTTGTGCCAGCCATATACAGGCCGTTCGAGCGTTGCTTCAGCTATGCAGACCTGCGATGGATTCATCGGCCTGGTGCCACCCGAAGGTTCTTTCCTGCGGGGCCTCCTAACACAGCCTTTTACGCTCTAGGCCCCGGGGCCACGGCTGAGTTCTCGTTGTTAATGACGGCTGATATTCCCGATGTCCAGGCGCTTGGCGCAGGGCAGAATGGTCAGGTCTTCGCTCGGTGGCGCTATGAGTCAGCTGAAGACATGGGAATGCTCGACGTCACAATACCAGGCGACGAAGTTATCGACGGATATCGCAAAATCGACAACATAACCGATGAGGCACTGCGACGGTTCCAGGCCGCGTATGGGTCGAAGATCACGAAAGACGACGTCTACTTCTACGTCTACGGGCTGCTACACAGCCGGGAGTATCGCGAGACCTACGCGGCCGACCTGAAGAAGATGCTGCCACGAATCCCTCTCGTGGAGGACGCGCGACCGTTCGTTGAGGCTGGCCGGGACCTATCGAAACTTCACCTGGGCTATGAGTCGGTGACGCCATACCCTCTCGACGGGCTGGACATGGAGTCGTCTGGCGACCCGTACGACTTCTTCACCGTCCAGAAGATGGCGTTTACTAAAACCCGCGATCCGAAGACAAAGAAGCTCGTCGTTGACAAGACAGCAGTTGTCTACAACTCCCGGATCACACTCAGCGGGATTCCGGAGGACGCCCACCGCTACATGCTGGGCTCGCGATCAGCAATTGAGTGGATCATCGACAGGTACCAGATCAAGACCGACAAGGCTTCGGGTATTGTGAACGACCCTAACAGCTGGAGCCGCGAGGTTGGCCACCCGCGCTACATCGTTGACTTGTTCGCCCGCATCGTCACTGTCAGCCTCGAAACAATGAAGATCGTCGATAGCCTGCCCGCGCTTGACATCCTGGAGTGATCGAACGCCCGCCTGGTTGACATCACCGCCCGGTGGCGGGACAGGTAGCCATGCCCTGCCCCGCCACCAGCTAGGCGGCGGCCTTGTGGCTCCGCGTCCGCACCTTCGGCGTGTACGAGACGTCGGCAAACTGCAGCGTGCATCGCAGATGCCGCAGCGTTCGGTGCAGCCGGAGCAGGCCAAGCTGGGACAACGTGAACAGCTGGTCCACATCCCACGTTCGGCCGGCGATCGCCAGCACGACCACCGACGGATCCATCGGCTGACGGTGCGGGTCAAGCGCTCTGACCTTGTCGTTCAGCTGCTGGACCGCTTCAGGCTCGTCGCGGATGGCCTGGGCTGCGACCTGGGCCTGGGTGAAGAGGTGGCTCGCGGCCGGCGCGCCGCCGAGCCACTTGACGTGCACCATCTCATCGGCCGGACCGACGACGTCGCAAAGTTCGAACCGCGGATGGAAAGGCGTCGACGCGAAGTTGCGGTCGAGACAGAGGTAGCCGTCCTGCTCGGCGGTCAGATCACAGAAGCGGTGCTCGTCGTCGCGCTTCCCGGTCGGCGTCCAGTGCGGAAACGACAGGCTGCTGCGATTCTTGAGCAACGCGGCCACCTGCTCGCGAATCTGCTCCACGAAACCCTCGCCGATGCGAAACCACTTGCCCTGGTGGTAGCAGTACCGGACGTTGTCGATTGTCGTCTCGAACACGAACCACTTCCGCAGCGAGGTCTGTGACGCGAACTCCTGCTCACCGCCGTCGTCGAGGCATGGCAGCACGCGCGCACCCTGGAGACTCTCGAGGCGGTCTTGGGCCGCGATCAGCTTGAACCGCTCGGTGAAGTCGTTCAGCTCAATGTTCGTGTCGACGACGTACGGACTCCACGAACCAAGACGCTGGATCTTGAACGAGCCCGCCTCCTCTACGTCACGGGCGACGTCATCTGGCCAGGCCAGGCCAAGAGCGCCAGCAGTTTCGTCGCCACCGAGTGCCGCGGCCAGGCGCGACTCGAGTTCGCCGCGCTTGATGTAGGACCTGGGTAGCGGACGCGTCTGTGCGGCGAAGCGGAGCGCCGAGTGGTCGTCGGGCTCGTCGACGGCCTCCCCGACAGCCCGGAGGTCAGCCAGCAGGGCATGAGGCTCACGAGCGAACGGCGCCCAGAGCGCATTGCCGACCTTGATGCGGTACGGCTTGCCGGTCTCCCGGCCGTAGGTCAGTCCTCGGAGGTCCGCTGGGCCAGCGATGCGGTTGACCAACTCGCCGTACGGCTCGATTTGGAAGCCGCCCAGATCGCTACCGCCCGGAAAGGAGGTCTGCGTGGCACGAGCTGTGACGTCCAACGCGGAGCTGGCCACCAGACCAAGTCGGCTGCAGTCCAGTCGGCGGATGCCGAACATCAGGCCGAACCCTTGCTCGACCAGCTCGCTATCGACCAGGAGATGACCGGAGCCCCAGGTCAAGGCGTACGTCCAGGGAGGTAGAGGCACAAGCAGCACCCCGAACGGCATGTCGCCCGAGAAGTTGAACTCGACGCCGGTCAGCGAGTGCATGTGATCGGCCCACGACGGCGCGTCCGAGCGAAGGACGCCGCCCATCGCGAGGCACTCCACATCGCCGAGCAGGACATGCTGATTGACGATGGTGTCGGCAGATTCAGCGGAAAGAAGGTATTCCGCCAGGTCAAGGCCACCGTCGAGACGGTAGAGGGATACCGGGCGGCACGAAGAACGTGGGGGCACGGGGAGAACCCTTCGGTGGTGGGAGGTGCGAGGAACTACGGCGCACTCGCACGTACGCCGCCACCTCCGGACAGCCAACAAGACAAGAACCCGCCGGTGATCAAGCTCGCACTAGCGGGCTGCGGCAATCGCCTCTACCCTCACCACCGTTCCCTGGTTCTGGATGCGACTCCGGGACTCTTCAGCTGGAACACCACGCGGCTCCCTGCTGGAACAGGGGGCCGCGTTTCTTCTGCGGTCGTGAAGGCCGCGTGATCCCATGATGCGCCGAGGCTCCGACAGTCCTCGCAGCGACCCCGCCTTCGTCGCCAGGCGGCGAGTGACAGGCGGTAAGCGGCCTCGCTGACACAAGTCGCGCCGAATGGCGGTTGACACCCTTTCGCGTGATGCAGGAACAGGCAGCCCACACCAGGGCATACACGATCGGGTGGGTGCTCATCTCTTCGGTTGCCGACGACTCGCCGGCTCCTGGCACGCCTCGGCCGCGGGTGGACCTTGATCGACCAGGACCTGGTCGAGGCTCCCTCGATGTGCGGGCTACCGGTACTGGCGGCGCTGAGCCGCGAGGATTTCGGCGCGCACCTGCTCCGGCAACTCGGCGACGAAGACTTCGATGCGCTGGTCGCGTAGCGCGGCAGCCGCCCACGATCGACCGGCCTGGAACGGCTTGGCGGCCGCGTCGTCGGAGAAGCACAAGATCAGCCTCGGGCGCGCCGGTAGCGTCGACGCGATCCAGCTGAGCTTGAAGGCATCGGCAAGCACCTTGTGCCGCTGGGCTGACTTCGGTGGACCTTGGTGCGCCCATGCCTCGACCAGCACGGTTTGGGCAGCGTCGACGCCATCGACTTCCACCCGAGCGCCCGTCGGGGTCACGATTCGCCGCGGCTGCAGCTCGACCCCGAGCCGGTTTGCGAGATGAGCGATCATCAGCGCCTCCGCGGTTCGCTGTTCAGCGCTCGACCCCGGCGGAACCTCGATCGGCTCATCAACGACAAGCTTGGTCGAAGCCGGCTCGTCGACGACTTGCGCGTCTGCCTGCCGCGCTATCAGGGCATTGACTAGCTTGCCGGTACCGCCGACGTATCGCTGAAGGTACCCATCGGCAGCGAGCCTGCGGCAGATCTGGTTGACGGTCTGTCGCTGCGCGACGCCGAGCCGTTGGGCGAGCTCATCGTCATCCCACGGCCGTCGGCTCGTCCGGAGGGTCTCGAGGATGCGTTCCGCGATCGTCCCCGACGTCGCAGTCACTGGACCTCTCCATCCAGCTGGACGACGGACTGCTCCGCGTCCTTCGCGGCCTTGGCTAGGTCGCGCAGCCGGCCATCGAAGTGCTGGTGCAGCACACTCGCCCGCTCGACGCTCCACGTGACCGCCTGCTGCCTGGTGTCTTCGTCGGCGGTTTCGAGGTCGAAGCCGACCAGGTAGGTCGCGATGCGGCTGCTGCGGTTGTTGTCGAGCCTGTCCCAGTCCAGCGCGAACCCGACCGCCTGCTCCAGCAGCTCGCGATCGGCGATGAGCTCATCGAATATCTGTTTGGTGGACTGCTTGCTGCCAGTGTCGAGGTAGATCTCGATGCGGTAGCCCTGCTTGGTGAAGGTCAGGCTGTAGTAGCCGAACGGCCCGGAGGCGAAGCTGCACCAGTTGGCGGTCTGTGTCTTCGGAGCGCGGATCGCCGGGTAGGTGGTGGCCATCAGGTCGAAGACGTCCTCGAAGAAGGCCATACGCTGCTGGTTCTTCGGCGAGACCGCTGCCTTTGACGTCTCCTTTGCCGCTTTTGCCCAGTCGTTCGGCTCGACCACAACGGCGAGCACGGGTGCGCGCAGCGACTCGCCGATATGGACGACACTGACCTCAATCCCGAAGGCCCGCACGTCGGCGTCGGTGCGCTCGTTGAGCCAGACCAGCGCGCTCCGGTGTTCCTCCCGAAGACGTGTCGTGATCCAGATGGCGGTCGACGCCTCAAGTCCACTGGCATAGACGAGCAGCTGGCAGAGGTGTGAGTGGTCACTCGGTTCGAGCTGATTCTCGATGATGACGTTCTTGCCGTCCGGGTCCTTCGCGTGGATGTCGACGCGGAAGTCCCCCACCAGGACCTCCTGGCCCTCGACGGTGAGCGGCAGACCGATCGCGTCGCTGAGCACGTCGATGTTCGCCGCCAGCCAGGGCGTGAAGTCGCCGGCCTCGTGCTTCCAGATGTCGCGAGGATTCGCGAGTCGTTCGAGGCGGCCGAGGCCATACGCGTCCGTGCTCATCGTTCAGATGTAGCACCCTCAAGGTTCGCGGCGCGAGCGTTTCAGTAAGGCAGTAGCTTTACCGCAGGGTGTGACCGGTCGACGGACAAGGTGCTTTAGAGGCCAGCAGTTTGCCAACGCCAGGCCAGCCGCGGGGCGATACGGCCGTGACACGGCGGTGCTTCCCTTTCATGTTCGGCAACCGTAAAGCTAAAGCGCATGCCACTCTTCGAACTGACCGCCGACAAGCTGGAGACCGTGCCGTCGTCCACCTTCGCTACGGAGCAAATCCTCGAACGCGCCGACCTGCAACGGCTCCTGCGCGCCCAGATCGACGCCGTGGTTGAGGACGTCCTCATCGTCAGCGAGGAGTTCGCTGAGTTCGCCGGCGCCAGGCGGCGCATCGACCTGCTCGGCATCGACCGCGAGGGTAAACCCGTGGTCATCGAACTCAAACGCACTACCGACGGCGGTCACCTCGAACTCCAGGCGCTGCGCTACGCCGCGATGGTCTCTGCCCTGACCTTCGACGACGTCAGCGAGGCATACGAGCGCTACCTGCTCCAAGTCGAGCCCGACGCCGCCGACAGCGCCCGCGGCCGGCTGGCCGAGTGGCTTGAGGACGTCGGCGGTGAGGACGCCGTCCTGACACGTGACGTGCGCGTGGTGCTGGTGTCCGGCGGGTTCGACCGCGAGATCACTACGACCGTGTTGTGGCTGAACGAGGTCTACGGCTTGGACATCCAGTGCGTTCGGCTCACCCCGTACAAGGTCGGCGAACGGCTGCTCCTCGACGTCCAGCAGGTCATCCCGCTCCCGGAAGCCGCCGACCTGACCATCCAGCTTCGGCGCCGTGAGTCCCAGGCTCGCGCCGCACGAGTCAGTGAGGGTCGAGATTGGACGCCGTACGTGATCACTACGCCAGAGGGGACCACTGAGCCGCTGCGCAAGCGTCAAGCGGTTCTCGCGCTGGTGAGCGGACTCCACGCCGCTGGCGTGCCCGGTGCCCAACTGGCCGAAGCCATTCCCGGCCCGCGCATGCTCAGTCTTGCAGGCTCCCCCAGCGACGACGACCTTGCCGAGGAGTTCGTCACCCGGTACCCCAAGGCCAAAGGCAACCTGCGCCGCTGGTTCATCGAATCGCCTCTACGCGAGGCCGATCGGACGTGGATTCTCAGCAAGATGTGGGGCCGAAACACCGAGCCCGCGCTCGCCAACCTGCTCGAACTCGCACCTGAAGGCTTGGCGTTCGGGTACGAAGCTCGCCCGCGCGACTGACCAGGGAGGTCACCAGTATTACAGCCCTTCGCACACAGACGGCTGGATCATGCCGAAAGCCCTCTTCCGGCTGATGAGGTGTCCAGCGCCGTGTGTCACTCCGCTATCTCCGCATACTGAACCTATGCTCGATGGCGTGCGTAAGCGCGTGCTCATGTCACTCCGTTGAAAGGCCTACTTCATGGCTCAGAAAGTCCTCGTTGAGATCGTCGACGACCTCGACGGTGGGACCGCCACGCAGACGGTGCCATTTGCACTCGACGGCGTCTCGTACGAGATCGACCTGTCCGACGAGAACGCCCAGGCGCTGCGCGACGAGTTCGCACGGTACATCGAGGCTGGTCAGCGCACCGGAGGACGTCGGATCCGCGTGGCCGCCGGCCAGTCGACGACGGGCAGTGGAAGCAGCCGTGGTGCGTCGACCAGTGCGGCCAGCCGCGAGCACAACCAGCAGGTCCGGGCTTGGGCGTTGGCCAACGGCTATGAAGTTTCGGAGCGCGGGCGGATCTCGAATGAGATCTACGCAGCCTTCGAGGCCGCCAGGGCCGCCGCGTCGGCTGTCGAGCCGGAGTCGGAGCGCGCGCCTGAACTGGCCGAGGAAGCGTCGACCAAGCCAGCTCGTAAGCGAACATCTCGCAAGAAAAAGTCTGACGAGGCCTGACGACGAAGGTGCCCACGGGATGACTGCTGGCAAGCGAATCGAACCGAGGCTACTTGTAAGCGCTGTTTTTCACGGGCGATAGCTACCGATGCCCGATCTCACCCCGCTAGCTAAGCTATTTCAGCCCCAGATGATCCCACGCCGCCGACGCCATGGTATGGACTTGCTCACGCGTCCAACTAACTTTTCCGCGAAACAGGTACTTCAGCTCATGCACCTCTTCCCAGTCGTTCCAATCACCCTTCACCAACGTGGCGTTAAAGATAGTCGCCAAGACTTCGCGCATATCGGCAAGGTAGGTTGCGTGGTTAAAATACTTGTTCGGCACATTGTAGACAAGGCATTCTGTCAGGTATGACGGCAGCTCTTCGTCTAGCTCATTGTTTTCAACAAGTCGCGTCTGCAGCTTCTTAAGAGCTCGGACCATCCGCTTATAGCGACGTCCCGTGGCGTTATTTTTCTCAATTCCCTCCGCAAGTTGCTGAGCAGGAAAGTTATCTTTGTGACCGCCGTCACTCGGATACACTCGCGACCCTTGATGGAAAACTGGTTCTCCGTTCTCGATCCGGTCGTAGCGGCGATACTCCCAGCATGGCACAACGTCGGCCGGTAAAGTCGTCTTCTTCTCGCGCACTCGGTAGGCGATACGTCCAGCATCCACGGCACTCTCACCGTACGCCTTCTCCAGCGCACCAAGGATGTCGGCCTTAAATTCGGCACGCGTGTACGAGTCACTGGAAGACTTAACATTAACCGCGCTTTTATCTTTTCCCTTCAGATCGAATGCCAGTTCAGAGTAAAAATATCCGTAGTACTCGACCGCAATGTCAACGTCGTAGTTGAGACGAACGTTGGTGTTGTTCGCATACGAACCCTTGGCGTACACGCGATACTTGCGTCCCGCCAACGGCCGATAGTTGGACAGAGCAGCCTTAATCTCATTCTCTGTCCGCTGCCGCCTTGAGTCTTCGTGATTACTCGGCCGTTTGGCTGCCGTCTTGAGCCAGTCTTCCCAGTTCATTATGAGAACCACCTCACAAACGGTTTATGGGCTTTGAAATCAGTGCTCTCTAGCGCCGACTGCGCATCACCGAAGCTGTGCTTGCTCCACTCAGTAAACCGCATCTCACCCGTAGTCTTACGACTTGTGAAATACTGCCCCGTTAGCGCTTCACCGTCGGCGCCGGAAAGATGCAGGTCACAGACACCTTGGTGGCGAGCCATATTATGCGCTTCACTTTGCCGGGGCGTATTCATATAGATGAAACTCATTCGCCACCGGTCGTCAGATTCCTTGAAGACCTTACCTTGCTCAGTCACCGAGGATGACGTGGCCGTAAAGAGCGTCACCCAAAGCTGCGAATTAGTCTGTTTTACGCGAATAACCGTCGGCATTGGTGGAATTTTCTCGGTCTCGCCAGGCCGAATGAAATCTGATTGCAGAGTTCCGCGCCACGTACCAGCGACAAGCGGCTTCCCCGTCACCGCGCGAACGAACTTCCACTTCCAGATGAACTTGTCATATGCCAGGACTAGGATCGTTGCAACTGTCCCAGCGATGGAGAAGCTCTTGAGCGCCACCTGAGGCAAAGGGCCGTTACTTAGGAGGGCAACGCAAAACCACACGACGGCGGCAAGACCGATAACAACCTTTGTCTGCGTCTTGTCGATCATTAACGTAGAGCACCCTTGCACAGGTCGCGAGGCGGACTTCTTCGCGCGAACTATACGCTTCGGTCAAGCACTGCAAAAGGACACGCCGGATAGTGACACGAAAGTGTCAACTTAGTTCGTCGCCATCAACTACACGAGGCCGCGCCCAGCCACCAGGAACTCATGCAGCCCGTGGCGCACGGTAGATATCGGGACTTCAACGATGGCCGGCACTTCGCTGTGGTTACCCCCGTGTAGATGTAGTCGACCATGGTGTTGGCGTCATCGCCCCCGACGGTCCAGCCACCTTCGGTCCGCGAGGTGTACCCGATGAAACCCTTCTCCTTGCCGAGGGCGACATCAAGGGCAGGCGAACGCTTCACCCCGGGGAACGCCACCTGGATCATCGGCGGAGCCGTGTGCTCGGCCGTCTCCTCGATGATGCGATCGACCGGAGCGTCCGGCTCGGCAGCGGTGGTCACGCGGATCACGACGTTGCCCGCGTCATCCTTCGGGAGCAGGACGGGCGGCAGCGAGTCGCATCCCAAGGGACCGACAGACGGCCTGCTATTCAACACGAGTTCAGTGCGCCGCTGGCCGCTCTGGACCACCTCGGCGGCCACCTTCGCTTCGACGTGCGCGGTTTGCTGAAGCTCCAGACTGGCAGGCGCCGACCCAACACGTAGGAGACACGTAACTGACATGCAGTCCCTAGCGACTTACCTGAACTGCAGCAATGGGAGGTGCGATGCACTGTCAGGCCACATGGCGGGCGCTCGCCGTCACGTATGCCGTCGTCGCCGGGATGCAGGTCTACTTGGCCATCTCGATGAACACTGCCTGGGCGTGGGAGCTGGGAGCCGTTTTTGCGCTCGCGGCGGCTGGCTTCGGCTTCGCGGTCTGGCGAGCTCGGCGACCTCCAGGCGATGGCGCGTTTCCCGACCCCGCACCTACGGCGATCGCTCTGGCCAGCGAACCGCGTAACACGGTCAACTTCCAGAGCGACCTCAGGTCCAGGCACTGACGCTGAGGGAGGGGTGCTGTGAGGGTCGACGTCGGTGGAATACCCCTCGCCAGCGACTACACAACCCAACACGAGCTGCTTGATCGGCATGTTCTCGGTGATGGCCGGACGGCCGCGGTTGAATCGCTCACGCGGTACTTCAGCGAGGACGCAGCGCGGCCTCGCTATACCGGCCGCTGGTTCGAGCGCATCGCCGGCGGGGGCGATCGGCCCGACATCGCCGACACCGTGACCGAAGCCGACGTCCTCGCCCTGAGCTTCCTAGGCATCACGGACCTAGCGAACGTCGCCATCGACACAACGATTACCTACCCGGCCGAAATCACCGAACTGCTCGAGCAGATCCCGCCCGGCCTGGCGATGTACGAGGCGCCGTGGCCGACGTACGCGCCCGGTTCGCCGGCCAGCAGGTTGTGGTGGCTCCTCAAGCGCTGCGGCGGCAAGGACCGGTGGGTCACGGCCAACAAGCTGCTGGCCCGGAAGCGCCCGCATCTGCTGCCGGTCTACGACAGCCAGGTCAAGGCCGTCCTCGACGCTCCCCGCAGCGTCTGGGCCTGCCTCTGGACGTGGTTCCAGGGCGACTCGCGACGAGCCGACGCCGTGTCCGAGCTGCGCGACCAGGCCTGCGACCTCCATGACATCAGCTTGCTGCGCTGCCTCGACGTCATCCTCTGGATGCAGGCGACTGGACGAAGAACCCAGCCACCCACGACGAACGGAGCGCCGACATGACCGCCGCCACCGGGCCTGGCAACGGGGAACAAGTCGCCGTCTTCATCGACTTCGAGAACCTGGCGATCGGCGCCGCCAACAGCCTGCCCGACCAGGCCAACCCGGTTCCGTACGCCGCGCTCGAGCTGGTCTGCCGCGACTACGGCAACGCCTCGATCCGCCGCGCCTACGCCGACTGGGCGAAGCCGCAGTTCGGCAAGTACCAACACGACCTCGCCATGAACGGCGTCGACCTGATCCAGATCCAGCGGTTCGGGATGCAGCAGAAGAACGCCGCCGACATCCGGATGGCAGTTGACGCCATGGAAACCTTGATCACCCACCCGGACATCGGGACGTACCTCCTGGTAGCTGGCGACGGGGACTACTCGCCGCTCGTACAGCGGCTACGGGAGTTCGGCAAGCACGTTGTCGGTGTCGGCACCGAGGCGTCGGCGAGCCCGCGGCTGGTCTCCGTCTGCTCCGAGTACAAGTACTGGGGCACACTGGTTGCTGCGGTCGAGCCGAGTGCGAAGTCAACGGTGGAGAAGACGTTCGACATCAAGCACGGCGAAGAACTGCTGGTCCGGGCGGTCAAGCAGAGCAATACGCCGACGCCAGTGGCAGCCTGGCTCAAAGCCCGGATGCTTACCCTCGACTCGGCCTTCGACGAGCGGAACTACGGCTGTCGGAACTTCAAGGAGTTCCTGGGCCGGCTGTCAGCGACGGTAGAGGTTCTGGTCAGCGATGGGCCAGGTGACCTGCGCGTTCGACTGATCGAGGCAGTTCCTGCACCGCGCGTCGAGGCGTAAACACGCTCGCGACATTCAACTCGCCAATAAATCAACAAGATCAAAGTAGGCTCGCACGACGGCGAGCCTATAAAGAGCAAGATCTATGCCGACCCTCCGCGAAGGGCGACTAGACCTCTACAGCCCTCGACACACTCATGTAGGCTACATTCGTGCTAAATTTGACAGCGTGGCTTCCCTTGCTCGGTGGCCTATTCATCGCCGTCGCGGTATCATGGAGTGTTTACCAGCACCGGTACACCCGCAAGGAACTAGCCAGACTAAGGCAAACTGAGAAGCTCATAGTCCGGTATGCCGACTTCCTGAATGTCATAGATGGCACGGCCAAGGAAGTATCGGACTCCGCAGCGATTGCGTCCGATGCGATTCGCGAGGTCGCCCACGCCCTCAACACCCCACTATCGCAGATTGAACTCTCGTTAGCATCAGCGATTGCACAACAATTCGAGGGCGGCGACGAGCTAACACAAAGACTCCGTAAGGCAATCCGCGCCATCGACACCTGCCGAGCGACTATAACATCCTTTGAGCACCTGTCGACAATGGCTAAATCAGCTGCTGGCTGGGATGTAGACGATCTCGAAATAGCCCTAATTGCAGCGCTCGAGATGTACGTCGAAGGATCTGAAAACTCCATTAGCACTGAAGTTGTCGCTCCGCGATCTGTTCGCGGCCACGCAAACCATTTCTTGATCGCAGCTACGCTGCCGTTGTTGCAGAATGCTGTTGAGTGCGCCTCATCAGGTACTTTGGTGAAATGCACAGTCTCTTCGGATGGCAACCAGCACAACATCGAAGTCACCAACGCATGCCCAACGAAGCCAGATCTGCGCTCTATGCAGCGCGACGGGTTCACCAATAAGGGTGCAGGACACTCCGGGATGGGACTCAAGACAGCACGTACCCTAGTTCACCACCTTGGCGGATCCCTTCGCTTCACATACAGAGACAAGACAGTTCTCGCTCAGATCATCCTAGGAGGATAGAGTGACCGCATTCGACCTCATTATAGTGGACGATGACCTTGAGTTCGCCGAGGAACTGAAGGACTTCCTAGAAGGTCAGCTAGGGCTGACGGCGACTGTTACTGCGGATCCAAATAAGGCCTTGCAAGTCGTGAAGGACGACGGCGTTAAGATCGCCATCCTCGATCAGCGCATGGCGCCAATGACAGGACTTGAGCTCGGCAGGAATATCACCGCCACCGACAAGCGCGTGAAAAACGTTCTTCTCAGCGGACAGGCAACCGTTGATGATGTCACCACAGCGTGGAACACAATTTTCGCCAAGTATGTTCACAAGAATAACGCCGTTTCTTCATTGCCGGGGATTATTGCGAACCTACTTATCAGGTACAACCAAGAGCTCGCAGCAAGTATGCGCGAATTACAATCTCGCCCCCATCGAGTGCGAAGCAGGCGATGGCCCCTCGGCTCGGTCATCGAATATCAGCTTTTGAGTATCGATGAAGTTGACCGCGACTACCACTTTCCAGACAACTGGTCTACCAGGGATCAAATAGACGCCGGTGTCACCAGAAAGAAGACCGTTACAGTCACCTGGAAGCGCAGTCAGTCCCAAGAATTCGAGCTAAGCTTCAAGGAGTCGATTGGTGCCACGCTCTCAACTTCTGCGCTCGCCAAGCTCCAGGGTTCCCTTTCTGCCGACGTAACCCAGCGCGAAAAGCTCTCTCAGACGTTCGAAGAGTCAGCGACAGTTGTCCACGAGACGACAATCAGTCTTCCTGATGAGCCCGCAAATCCTACCGAACTGCATGTGAAAACCCGATGTTTCCAGGTCGCACCGGTCTACATTCGCGCAGCGATAATCGTGGCTGCGACATGCCGCAGCTGCAGAATGAAAGAATTAATGAAGACGACGCTCTATTTGCCCCGCCCAGCACTAGCTACCCGACACTTTGATACGTACAGCAATGGTGATACGCGGACCGTGCTAACAGGAATCGTGGGAATCACCTAATACGATCAAGCAAGAAGCCGACCTCCTGGCCATAACCAACATTCTGCGCAGACAAGATGAACGAAATTTCGGCGGAAGATTCCTCTCTGGACAAGTCAGTAGTAGGTATCGAACCGGCAGGCGAAATGACTCGGGGACCCCGAAAGTGAAGCTCACTCGGCAGAGTTACTTGCAAACTAAATTCTTCGCATCCCCTACGAAATTTTCTTAAAAACACTTCCGAGTTAGCGCCGGACACTAAATCGATGCTCAGCCCTGGCCAGAAAACTTCCACGACCAAGTCGAGCTCTCCCCGAGGTACCTCTTTGGGAAAATGAACGAACATGGTAAGCACGTCTTCACGCCAGAGCGAGGAGACGTTGCATTGCGTATTGAATTCTTCGCCGACGATGAAAACCTTTACGCGAATCTTACGCTTCTGCGTCGACGAAACTCCTCCAACAGAGGCGGCCAGGCTCACTTGAAAGCTTGGGTTAGCCGTTTGATAATCGACACGAAGCCGTCGAAGAATTCTGGCGTCGCCATTCTTGGCGATGATAACATCCTCTTGCCACTTCCTGATTTCAATCTCTCCACCCCGTCTCAATTGAACCGTTGCCGCGTTCGCCAACCCACTCAATAGGGCGTCTAGGTGCCGAGCCATGCGATCGCTCGCAACACGAAGTTTCCGCACCTCACGCACAACGCCTGTCACGTAGGCCAAGAGAACGACTGCCAACACGACGCCAATGGATGACATGCTCTGACCTCCTCGCAGCAACGCTAGCACGATTCTAGCCGGTAGTCTTAAGTCCAAAATTGCATGGCTTCAAGGAACTCTCGTCCATATTCGCCGAGTCTCGGCTGCCCGCATGTCCAGGCCAGCGGACTGCGAAGCGACGATCGCCGTCAGCGTCGCAGAGCCCGGGTCGAACCGAAGGGCAAGCCCGAGAGCGCGGTACACGTCGACCGCCGTCGCGGGGTGCTCGCGCTGGCCCGCGTCGGGTAGCTCAGCCAGCCGGTTCGTTGCAACCCACGGATCAACCCGCTGCTGGATGACGTCCTCACGGACGTAGACCGTGGTCGGATGGTCGGCTCGGCACACTCCGGCCGGCAGCGTCCGAGCGAGGCAGCGATAGTAGATACGGGCGCCATTGATGGAGCCGTGCATCTTTCGGCCGCAGAGTGCGCAGCGGATCAGCCCCTGAAAGCGGTACTGGTGCACCGTACGGCGCGCAGCGCGTTCGACCATGCTGCCGCCACGAGCCTTGGCGCGGCGCAGTAGCTGGACTTGGGTGAACTCCGCCACCGACACGATGCCCGGGTGTGCGGGCCGCTCCGAGCGCACAACATCGCCTGGAGCGGCTCGCCGGAACCGAACGGCATGGCCGGCGGCCACGTCGTCGGGGTCAAGCAGGACATCGTGCTTCGTCCAGCGGCCGAACACGGCGTAGCCCGTGTAGCGCGGGTTCTCGAGGATGGCGCGGACCGTGCTGGCCTGCCAGCCGTCGCCCCGCCGGTGTCTGTTCTGTGCCGGACACCGCGCAGATGGGCACGGGACCCCGTCACGGTTCAGGGCCGAGGCGATCTCGCGGTCGGTGCGGCTCTCCAGGTACTCGGCGAAGATGCGCACCACGACTGCCGCCGCGTCAGGGTCGAGCTGCAGCACCCGGAGATGAAGCCCTTCGGCGGCTTTGCGCGGATGTGGGTGGGGGCCGCCGTCGATCACGACATAGCCGTAGGGAGCCCGGCCGCCCTGGTATCGGCCTTCGTTGCGGACCTGTGCGTCCATCGCCGCGCGTACTCGCAGCTGGACGTGCCGACGCTCGGACTCGCTCATCCCCCCGAGCAGACTCATCAGCATCGCGTGCGACGGGTTCCGCGCCTCGTACCGCCCACCCAGCTCGGGCACCCACAAGTCAACGCCGTACGCCGCCAGTCTCGGCGCGGTCAGAGAGAATTGATTACCGAACCAACATCGGGTGCCCTCGCCGACCACCACGGCAGCCCACCCGCGGCTACGGTCCTTCAGGTCGAGTAAGAGTTGCGCGGCGGCCGGCCGCCGGTGCCAGGGCACGGAGCGGGACTCGCCGATGTCGAAATACTCAGCGACAACTCGCCCACCTCGCGGTTCGATGAACCGCCGGGCGTTGCCCAGCTGCCAGCCTCGGGAGGTCCGCGGATCCTGGTTGTCCTCCGTGGAGCATCGGCCGTAGAACGCAGTGGCATCCACGGCCGTATCAACCGGCTTCGCTGCTCCCTTACCCCACAACGCGTCCAGTGCAGCCCACGGATCTTGTTGAGCGCTGCTGGTCATGGCCACCTCCACCCCGCGCGGCAGTCCGACTCGCGCCGACCGCCAACCCCAGACGATCAGTGTCGACCCGCGGGAATGGCGCAGCCGCGATCTTCACCCCGATGAGTGGTGGTCACGCAGCGACGACCTCAGCCATCGTGGCTTCCGTCCAGTCGTCTGAGCTCTGTCACCTTGAAGCGAGGCGCCAGCTGGGACGACTGGCCGTCATGGGGCGGCAGGCGCGCTGGTAGAAGATCGGCCACGCTGACTGCAGAGGGTAATCAAACCCGTCACCCAGCCGTTGAACGATCGGCCGCTACCACTCAGCGCGACACCCTGAGTACTACGCGAGGGTAACCAATCGGCTTCGCCAAGATGTTCCTAACCGAACTG
Organism: Amycolatopsis sp. NPDC005961; assembly: GCF_040629235.1. Classification (NCBI taxonomy): domain Bacteria; kingdom Bacillati; phylum Actinomycetota; class Actinomycetes; order Pseudonocardiales; family Pseudonocardiaceae; genus Amycolatopsis; species Amycolatopsis sp. NPDC005961. Next base: position 139,908 of record NZ_JBEXVF010000020.1, read on the forward strand.
GGGGTCGTGCTGATCGCGCTGCCCGACATCTTCAAGGGCATCGGCATCAACCCCCTCGAGCCCGCCAACACCAGCTACCTGCTGTGGATGATCATGGGC